>JASFTA010000270.1:0-4139 GCA_050114115.1 Desulfobacterales bacterium
CACGACCTGGCGTTGATTGGAGATCACAGCCTCCGACAGGCGTTCCGGGTCCCAGCCCTGTGGTTTCAACAACAGAGACATCAGGGCCACGGGCTCTTCCACGCGCACACATCCCGAAGAAAAGGGTCGCGAAGACTTGCGGAAAAGGCCTTTGGCCGGGGTGTCGTGAATATAGACGCTCCATGGGTTGGGGAAAATGAATTTGACGCGCCCTAGTGCATTGAAGGCCGCGGGTTCCTGGCGCAGCTGCCAGGGAAAATGGTTTTTGCTCAAAGATGCCCAGTCGATGGCCGTGGGATCGATTTCCCGGGCGTCCTTTTGCCAGCCGTCGAAGACGCGGAAATTCTGGCGCATCAGAAACCCAGGGTCTTTCTGGATTTTGGGCAACAAATCCTCCCGGGCGATTTTGGGCGGGACATACCAGTAGGGATTGATTTCCAGATAGGTGATCAGGCTGGCGAACGCCGGTGTCGGCCGGCGTTTGCGCCCCACGATGGTGCGCATGGTCTTGACCACCTGGCCGGCCTCGACCACCTGCATCTCGAAACCGGGAATGTTCACCAGCACATAGCGCGATCCAAGGTCGGCGGGCAGCCAGCGCCAGCGCTCCAGGCTCAACTGAATCTGATGGATACGCTGTTCGACGGGGACATTCAGGGCCGCCAGGGTGCGCTTCCCGGCAACCCCGTCCGGGTGCAATCCATGGCGGCGCTGAAAACTTGCCACAGCCGTCGCCAGCTCATCATCGAAGCAATGTTCCCGCAATTCGGCAGGCAGCGGGACATCGCCGGAGGCCACCAAACGGTTGCGCAGTTGCGCTACCCGCGGGCCACAGCCGCCAAGTTGCAGCGCGGGACCGCTGGTGATCGTCGGCCAGCCACCGGAGCGCTGGATGCGCAAATACCGCGGCAGGCTTCGTCGCAAAGCGCGGTAGGCGGCATGGTTGGGCCCCAGGCGCATGAAAAAGTCCTCCAGCCCCTGGTAGCGCAGCGCTTTAGCCAGCGCCATCGCCAGATCCAGGGACGTGGCTTTGGGCGAGGGCGGTTCAATCCCCAGCATATCTGCAGCAATGCGTCCCTCGGCACAGTGCCAGGCATACCGCAAGACCATTGTGGTAATCACCAGGTCCAGCTGGATCTGCTTGCCTTCAAAGGAGGAACCAATAATCACCGGCCGCGTCAGCATGCCGTCCAGCAAATCTTCCAGCCAGGGATCCTGGTAATCAGCATACCGCAGTCCCTGGCTTCCGGCTTGGGAAACGGCCGCCAAGGCCATGGCCCCTTCCGGTCTGAGGCCGTAGCGATCCACCCAGGCCGGTTCAAAGCCGCGACAGCCGTAAAACCGCATCAGCGCCGCGTGTAGATCGAAGCGTGGATCACCGCAACGACGAACCTCGCTAGCCGCCGCCAACCGCAGCCGCTGCTCCAGCTGGCGCGCCGTCTCGGCCCCCCAGCCGCCGGCCCACACACCAGCCCGTATGCCGGTCAGCGAGAGCAACAGCCCGATTACCAACCATCCTATTTTGCGTTTCTCCATTTTCCCCGAACTCCCGGTCGGAACCCGCATGCCGTAGACTTGGGCCCCGCCAAACTGTCGGACGCCCGGGGACCGGCTTACGGTGCCTAAATCGCCGTGTCGGTCTCCGCTTCCCAAATGAGACGCCGGAATCAACCTGCGTCCGATTGATGCCCATTCAGAATCAAGAAACGGGCCAACGCAAGCCTTCCGCGCCAATTTTACAACCTTCTGTTATCTAATTATTTTTCCATAACTCTGGAGGTGGGGGGCCGCAGAGGGGCTCTGGATTGAGAGATGCATTACCCAATCATTGGGAAAAAAAGGAATGAATGCCGCCCTAGGTAGACCCTAATCCAAGGGGCCAGGATTAGCTCTTGAAACCGTCTTGTTTTTTCTTTAGTTTGGGGCCTCGGCTTAAAGCCCCGGCCGGTATGCTCGATCCGGACCCGGCACCGCCCTTCGACCACGGCGTGAGTCCGACCGATCCAAAGACTTTCGGAAAGCCGCTTCACACCTTGAATTCCAAACACGGCCAGGAAAGCGCAACGCGTTGATAATCACCAAAACCGATCACTGGGTTGAGCACTTAGCGCTGACCCGCCCCTACCGCATCGCCAACCAGACCATCGCCGATGTCGACAACCATTTCGTGTGCCTTGAGGCGGAAGACGGCCGTTGCGGCTATGGCGCGGCATCGCCCGGCAACGAGGTCACCGGCGAGTCGCTGGCCGACGGCGCGACCGCATTGGACCGGCATCTTGAGGCCTGCCTGTGCGGCAAGGACCTGCGCTGTTTCCCGGCCCTGACCCGGTCGCTGCAGGACGTGCTATCCACCACCCCCGCCGCGCTGGCCGCCGTGGATATGGCCCTCTATGACCTGGCCGGGCAGCTTTTGGAAACCCCGGTGGTCGAACTGCTGGGCCGCCGCCACCGAAGTCTGCCCACTTCCGTCACCATCGGCATCCGCTCCATGGCCGCGTCGCTGGCCGAAGCCGAGGAGTACATCGGCCGGGGCTTCACGATCCTCAAGGTCAAGATCGGTGATTCCCTGGAAGAAGATATCGCCCTGCTCCACCGCCTGCGCGAAAAGGTGGGCCCGCAGATCGGCATCCGGGTGGACGCCAACCAGGGATATACGGTCGAGGAACTGATGGCCTTTTACCGGCAAACCCGGCATTTGATGCTCGAGTTGATCGAACAGCCCCTGCCGACCACGCAGTTGGCGGCCATGCGCGGTCTGCCCCGGGAGCTGCGCATGATCTGCGCCGGCGACGAAAGCCTGCGCCACCCCGAGGATGCCCTCTCCTGTTCGCACCCTCCCCGGCCCTTTGGGATCCACAACATCAAGCTCATGAAATGCGGCGGCATCACGCCGGCGCTGGAAATGGCCCGCACGGCGCAAATCGCCGGCATCGATCTGATGTGGGGCTGTAACGACGAGAGCTGCGTGAGCATCGCCGCCGCCCTGCATACCGCCCTGGCCGCTTCCGCCACCTGCTATCTGGATCTGGACGGCAGCTTTGACCTGGGCCGGGATCTGCTTCAGGGTGGATTCGTGATCGAAAAAGGCCGACTTAGCACCACGGACGCACCCGGCCTGGGTGTGACGCCGACGGCGTAAGGAGAACAGCGGCACATGCCGGCCACCGCAATGGTCATTACCAACGGGCATCTGGGCGACGGCTACGGCAAGACGGCCCATGGCCTGATACGCGGCTCGGAGCGCTATACCGTGCAGGCCGTGCTTGATCCGGCCCACGCGGGAGAGGACGCCGGCCTGCTCCTGGACCGGGTCCACCGCGGCATACCCGTGTGTGCCACCCTCGACGAGCTTATCCGAACAAACGGCGGCCCGCCCGAGTATGCCGTTATCGGTGTGGCCTTCGAGGGCGGTATTCTGCCGTCGGGCTGGAAACCGATTCTGCTGGAGGTGCTGGCGCGCGGCATCTCGCTTGTGGCCGGACTGCACGCCCAACTGGCCGCCGATCCCGAACTGTCCGCAGCCGCCCGGAAGTCCGGGGCGCGGATTATCGACATCCGCAAGCCCAAGCCCTTTGAGGATCTACACTTCTTCAGCGGTGAAATCTACGCGGTGACCACCCCCCGGGTGGCCGTGCTGGGTACCGACTGCGCCGTGGGCAAGCGCACCACCTGCCGCATGACGCTGGAAATGTGCCGCGCCGACGGCATCGCCACCGAAATGATCTACACCGGGCAGACCGGCTGGCTGCAGGGCTATCCCTACGGCTTTATTCTGGACGCCACCCCCAACGACTTCGTCAGCGGCGAACTGGAACGGGCCATCGTGCAGTGCGCCGCCGAGCGCGGTCCGGATCTGATCCTGATCGAGGGCCAGTCCGCGCTGCAAAACCCCTTCGGCCCCTGCGGTGCGGAGATCATCTTATCAGGCAATGTGCGGCACGTGATCCTGCAGCACGCACCTTTCCGCACCTATTACGAAGAGCTGGAACGCCCCGAGTGCCGCATCCCCACCGTGTCGCAGGAAATCGCGCTGCTGCGCGCCTACCGGGCCGAAACCATCGCCGTGGCGCTCAACGCTGAAGGCGGCTCCGCCGAAGACTTGAAAACCTTTCAGAAACGATTGGGGGGCGGAACTGGAC
>JASFTA010000271.1:0-4134 GCA_050114115.1 Desulfobacterales bacterium
AGATCGGGAAGCCGGCCAGTTGAAGGGCTTCAAGATCCCGATATATCGTGCGTGTGTGGCAATCCAGGATGCCCGCCAGTTCGGATACCGTCTTGCCCCTCAAATCCGCCTGCAGGCTTTGAATGATGGTCCACTGCCGGGCCAGTTGATCCCCGCGCGCCATATCCTCCTCCATATTTCCCTGCCGACCGGCCGGCGCAACCCCTGATGACGCTGGTTTGATTATGTGCCCGGCCCCAGGACGGTTTTGACCCTGTTAGATCCCTTTCCGCGTTTTAAAGAATAAATTAAAAAATGTCCAACTTGTGACCGGATCTGTCACACGCCTCTGCTAAAAAGCGCTTAAACGGCAAGCGAAATGCCTGCCCGACATATTCAATCTCAATACGGCGAAAGGAGATCGATGATGCCGACAACGAGCGTTCCGATCGATTATGACGATGCCTACGAATACCATGGCAGCACAACCGTCGAATTAACGCGGCGCCAGCACGGTCGTGTGGTGTGGAAAGAATGGCTGATCTTCGACACGGTGGAGGAGGCCAGTCTCTATTTTAACGAGGCGCATTGAGGCCATGGACGGGCGGCCATGGCGGTAAGGGGGCGACAAATGACGGTGCGTAAAATGACGGGGATAGGTTTTTACGGCCAACCCCATCAAATAACCAAGATGCTGGCGAAGGTGCTGGTGCGTTTTGACCGATTGCCTTTGGCCGTCCAACCGGATGGCGTGCTTGACGAAGCAGGGACGACGGGACATGGTCCCCGTAAACGCTATTGGCGACGGTCCCTGGAGACATTGCCGGCCTGCGTAGCAATGCCGCAAGAGGTGCAATTGACGGGTTTTTTCCTGGCGATGGCCGAAGGCCGGGTCGAACTGCACATCCGCTTGCGCGGTGTCCGCAGGGGTGGTGCCCAATCCACGGGGTGTTAAGACATCGGGCGGGCAACCCATTGGGGCGCGGCGCGCATGTGGTTGCTTTCAGGGCTGAGGGTGGTTATAGTTCAAAAAATCTACAAAATCGCTTTATCCTCGTGCCTAATCCTGCCCGCCCATTGCTGAGAGTGCATTTGAGGAAGCGGTATCTTTAAATATGGTCGCGCAACTGCAACATCATCACCGAGGAGGGGACCGACACCATGCTGGATGAAAAGCTTTTAGCCTGTATTGAAACGGCCATTGGAAGGGAAGAGGAGGCCTTTAATTTTTATACTGACCTGGCTGGACAGGTGGCCGATGAATCTGCTCGCGAAACCATTCAGTGGATTGCCACCGAAGAAAAGAAACACAAGGCGTTCCTGTTGAAATTCCGTGACAAGGGCAAAGGGCCCAAGGGTTTGCGCGAGACCGATGTGGTCTATTACAAGCTTGCCGAATACCTTGAGGAACCGGAGGTCTCCGACAACATTCGTCGTGAAGAGATTTTTCTCCTGGCGGCGCATCGCGAACTGCGTTCCTTCAATTTTTATACGGATTTGGCCGCGCTATACAGTGAAGGCTCCGAGATTCATGAGATGTTGCAACGGATGGCCAACGAGGAACTCAAACACAAGGAGAAAATGGAGTATCTTTACGCCAACACCTCCTTTCCGCAAACCGACGGCGGCTGATGCGGCGCATACCGCAGAGTGCACGGCACCGTTGGTGTCAGTCTGATCTTCAGCCTCGATGGCCGAATGGATGTCGGCGCCGGTCTGCAATACCCGGCACCCGCCTGCAAAGGAGCGCGGCATGGGTTGGTTCCTCACAACGCAAAAATGGCTCGGATTGATCATTGTCTGGGGATTGCTGGCGGGATGTGCCACGACCAATACCGCTCCCAAATTCGAACCCCTAAAGGCCTCTGTCGAAGCGCTCTACCTGAACTACTGGGACCTTAAGGGTCTGCACAGCGATCTCAGGGCAGCCGCGCGCGTGCACATCGAAGAATCCGGCGCTCAACTGGCGGAAATCCAAAGCGCCGCGCGATTCATTCAGCAAGCCAATTTGATCGCTTTCTATCAATGGGAGCTGCTATCGATAACGGAATATATTCGCGAAAGCGCTCGCCGTGATTTTTTCACCCTGCGCGCGCGCGACTTGATCGACGCCCGCGATAAATCCCACAACCTTATCCTATCCGTCCAGATTTACGAAGCTTTTATCCGTGACCCCCAGGCTCTCGAACTGATTGCCGCATGCATTCAACGGATCGAAAAACACATGGCCCTCTATCAGCAAATGGCACAAGCACTGCAAAAATTGCAGGGGATGGCCGCAGACGATCGGCAGGCCTCAATGCATCGATCCATCCTGGAAAAATTGCCTGAAGCCATAACAATATCGTGACGGTTGGCGATCAGGCCATATAAGCCCTGGCCCCGCCTCTGATTCGGCGACGGACCAGCGCAGATGGCCATCAAATCCATGACGGATTCAGCGCGCCGTGCCTGAATTGCAATGACCTTTTCATTAAAGCTTGACGCCCCCATCACACTCGTATAAAAGCGGCAGCAATGTCGATCCCTTCATGGCGATCGCGGTTTTTGATCGAAGGCGCAGCGGTAACGCCCTGGAAGCCACGCGAACGAGACCATCATGAAGTCCAGCACCAAAAACACCCCCCCCAGCAGTAACGGCAGCAGTGTGCCTGAATTGCGTCAGGAATTGCGCTCCCTGGGCATCCGCTTGACGGGCCGTGAATCGTCGGAAGAGCTTTTGTCGATGCTCAAGGAAGAATTAAACCGCCAATGGTTCCGCAGCGCGGCTTCTGGAAACGTCATCCGTCGTCGGCGCAAACCGAAATCCGATTAGCATTCCTTCAGACGTCAGGCCTCGTGGTGGTTTCCAAACCGCGAACGGGCCCTGATGACGGTCGAACGGCTGCCCATAAGCGCTGTGATGGCCGGAACACGCGAGGGCGCGAAGCGGAAGGGGATTTGCAGGCGTGGGCTGGGTGCTATTCGTCGAAATATTGAACGCGGTAGGTTTCCACTTCCAGGTCAGCCCGGCGCCAGGCGTCCGCTTTTAACCCGGCTTTCAAACACAGGTGGGCCAGAAAATCTTCGGGGCGTTCAAGCTGTTTCCAGACCTGCGGCAAGAAGGTCGCACTGGCAGAGCCTTTCCGAATGACAAGTCCATCGACGTGCGGTTGGAGACGATCGCAAAGCTCTTGTGCGGACGTGTAATCGAGCTTCTGTGGGTTGGACAGAACGCTGACCTCGATTTGGACTTGATCAAATTCTTCCCTTGCCAGGGGCGAAAAACGCGGATCGCGAAAGGCGGCGTTGCGGGCATTGGTGCGCACATTGTCGCTAAGCGATTGATGTGTGGTCAGCGAGCCAATACAGCCGCGCAGGTCACCTGATTTTTTTAAGGTGACGAAGGTTCCGCGTCGGGTCGCAAAAACGGATGCATGCATCTGGGCTTCGAAGTCGGGCGGCGGATTGTCTTCGATATTCAGCTCGGCGGCAATGGTTTGGCGCGCCAGTTGGAGGAGAAGGCGACCTTCCGCTTCCGACAACGCCCGCTCACCGGTATGCTTGTTTTCCATTCGACACTCATTTGCCATTTATGGTTTCTGCCAGTGGGGCGGCAAACCGATGCCCTGGGGCCACTGGCCTCAGGGTTGAATTGAAAGCCTATAACAATAGATAACCGTCGTTGGCACGAAAGTAAACCATCGATCGGTTGGCGTATTGATCGAAACAGGGCTGGGGCGTTCGATTCGGGCCGGCCATCTTCAAATCGCCGGTGACGGTTAAAGGTGCACAGACTCGGTATGTGCCAGGACTTCGGAAACCGGAACGATATGTACGCCTGTGCCTTGAATTTCCGAACAGAATTGTCGAATGCCGATGGCGGTCTCCGGGAAGGGGTGACCAATACCGATGGCCGCACCGGTCAAGAGGGCGTGATCGACCAGATGATAGAGTCGTTGGATGATGTTCGCGGGGTGTCGCGTGTTGTCGAGAAAAGCGTTGCGCCGACCCGTTGCCATATTGATGTGGCGCGCGGTCAGATATGCACAGGAACGGTTCGATGTCAAACTGTCGATGAAAAACAGGCCTTCGCGCTTGATCGTCTGGAGCGCGATCTGGATTTCCCGGCGGGATGATGTAAAGCGCGATCCCATATGGTTATTCACGCCGACG
>JASFTA010000272.1:0-4133 GCA_050114115.1 Desulfobacterales bacterium
AGGTGGTGGACGATGTTCCCCTGGCCCTGGATACATCCAACATCGATGCCATCGAGGCGGCCCTGAAAGTGATCAAACCAGTGGCCAGCGGCATGTCCCACATCGTCAATTCGATCATGGTGCGCCCCGAGCGCTACGAGCGCATGGTGCCGATGACCGCCGAGGCCGGTGCCGATTTCATCGCCCTGATGTGGGGGCCGGAAGGCCTGCCGCGGGATGAGAACGAACGTGCGGCCCTGTGTGTCGAACTGCTGTATTTCGCCAACGAAGCCGGCATTCCCAACGAAAAGATCTGGGTGGACGGGATCGTAACCCCCGTGAACATTCAGCAGCCCCAGGCCATCAGCCTGATGGAATTCCAGAAAATGCTGCCCGATATGTCCCCGGGCGCACGCAGCACCTGCGGGCTGTCCAACATCTCCAACGGTCCTCCGGATCACCTGCGTCCCATCTTGAACCAGACCTATATGGTCATGCTGGAAAAATGCGGCATGGAATCGGTGATCGCCGATCCGCTGGACGATCAGTTGATCGCCATTGCCAAGGGGCAGCGCCAGGACATCGTCGATCTGATCTACGGCATGCTTGACGGGGTCGAGCCCGATGTCGGCTCCCTGTCCAAGGAAATGCTGGATTACAAAAAGACCGTGGATGTGATCCTGGGCAAAACCCTGTATTCGGATTCCTGGCTGGAGGTTTAATCGCCGTAATCGGCAACGGAAACCATTAAACAACAGCCCTTCCTTCGGGAAGGGCTTTTTTTTTCACCATCCGGTCCCATTGTATGAACATGACCCATTGCTGCCTTGCAAATGGTTGAGGGCTGTGCTAATTCGTAAAAGGTTATAGGTATTTTTAACTAAGTAATTCAATATGTTGAAGTTTTTGTCGCCCGCGGGGCAGCCACCATGAAAAGGCTTGCGATGCGGGGTTGGATGCCGCCGGCCTACATTCCGGTATGGCGCTGATGGACAGCAAGACCGTGGTTGCCGGTTGGACGTGACCAGGAGGAGGATGATGATCCGCTCCCAAGCGCTTGAAGTCAATATCGCCGATCACCATGTCGAGGTGGAAATCGACCGGCGCTACGAGGTTCTGCAGCATGTCATGGCCTCCTACTACGGTTTGCAGGAAGGCTTGAACACCTTTCTCAAGGAACTTTCGCACCCTTACAAGAACTGGCATTTTATCGTCAAGGAAGCCCGCGTCTACTCCCTGGACTACTTTCACCTGCTCAAAGCCCATGCCGAAGGTCCGGCCGCCGCGGCTCTTTTCATCGACATCTACCAGCAGGCCATCGAATCCAGCAGCAGTGAAGACGTGCGGGCGGACGCCGTCGATAATCTGATGTTGTTCCTGATCAAAATGATCAAGGAGGCCGGTGACGCCTTCGCCCAATTTCGGGCGCCCCTGGACGACGCCCTCCAGCGTATCGTCGATTACGACGGTCCGATTTTCGCGCTATTTATGAAGAGTTACTATCAGCTCAGCCGTCTGGGCGAGGCCGTCGTCGCGCACGCCGATGGCCAAGCGGGCCGTCTCGAACACCTGAACCCCCTGCTGATCCGGTTTTACGGCGATACCTATACCTACTGGATGAGCGAGGATGACCCGCAGGCCTGGTTCGAAATGGAAGCCGGCGATTTGAAGCCCGACGCCCCCTTGGAAGCGTTGTTCGGCCAAGTCTCCCACCAAGCCCTGCACAGGCATGCCTGCCGCCTGGAGGCCATCGCCGGGGAAGACGACCGCCCGTCCCCCGATGTCCTTACGATGCTGCTGGCGCTTCCCGGTTTTAACCAGATTGTCAACAGCCACCGTAACATCCCCGGGCAATTGCTGGCCCTCGGCG
Source organism: Desulfobacterales bacterium (assembly GCA_050114115.1). Taxonomy (GTDB): domain Bacteria; phylum Desulfobacterota; class Desulfobacteria; order Desulfobacterales; family UBA5852; genus JABZFP01. The sequence goes on from JASFTA010000272.1 coordinate 1,850, forward strand.
AGGCCAGTGGCCGCGGCAACCTCTACCGGCTGTTGTTTCTCTTCTATCAGATGAACCTTGGGGGGTTGGCGATCATCCATGAGGAAGCCCTGCGGGATATCAATCGCACCCTGACGTGGATCATCGAGAATGAAAAACCCTGGAACATTCGCAAGCTGATCGAAAAGACCTTTTCGATTCTCAAAGCGCGCGCCTCGGTATTCCCCGCCACGGCCCTCAACTGTGTCCTCAATATGGGCAAGGGGGTCTACCACACCCAGGATATCGATTTTATCAACTTCTTTATCGACCACGTCATCGAACTTGGTTTTCAGGCGCCCAACATCGGCGGGGTGGGCAACGACTGGCAGATCAAGGTCAACAGCGCCCATCTGCAGAACATCCGCACCTGGATGGAATTGATCGAACTGGGCCCCAAATATTCGACCCGCCTGATGTCGTATCTGATCATCCACATTTCGTTATGCGGTGTCTTCATCAAAGATACCGACCTATTTCCGCGCGACATCACACGTTTTCTCAACAGCGGCGTGGGACCGGTCTACAATATCGCCAAACAACTGGCGCGCCTGTTTCCGGTTTACTTCAATGACATCGGCGCCGAAGGGCGCTTGCGGGACATCTCCACCCAGCTGGATGAAATCAACCACCGCAAAGATGTCCTGCTGCACTTCCTGCGCAAACAGTGCCACGTCGAAAGCAGCAACCGCATCATCAATTTCATGGAGTCCGTCCTGACCTACTGGCAGACACGTGCGCACGAGTCCTTGCAAACGTACCTGCCGCCCAATATCTTCAGCCAGATTCAGGCCCAAGGGCCTTATATCGACGGGGTTCACGCCGTCATGCAGCGCCTTCGTCAAGACGGATTCGAACAGCTGGAGGCCCTGCTGCACATCGACGACGACAAGCTTGAGAAGACCCTGGCGGCCTATACGGACCTGCCGGCGCTCGACGGTCAGCGGGTCCTGTTGGCTGTCCGTCTCTATAAACTGTTGAACCAGAAGTACAAGATCGGTTTTACCGAACTTTCCGGTTACATTACCCAACTCAAAGCAGAGGGCTTTCCCGCCTTAGCTGAGTTGGAAGAAATTCTGGCCGAACCGCAAACCCACGCCAAGCTGCACAAACTGCTGTCTTTCGAAGAGGAACTCCGCGCCATCGTTCTGACTTCCGAAGAATTTGAAATCCGCGAGGACATCTACAAAAAGCGGCATTTTACGATCGATATTCCCTCCATGTACGGCAGTTACCATGAAATGAAGTTCAATGCCCTGGGCCTGAGCTTCCGTCTCGAAGCCCTGACCAATGTTCTCCTGGAACAATTGATCCATAAAATCGACCTGAGTCTGATCACGCGGGCCACCTTCTACCATATCTATGATCTGCTGCGGCTGTTTAACCGGGCGCTCAACCTGGATGGTATTTCCTCCAAGGAATTTGAACGCCAGCTGGAGATGCTCTCGCACGCCCTCGAGGCCCGGGGCTTCACCTTTACCCAGTACCTGGATATTTTCAAAGGCTTTGCCCGGGCGGTCAAGAATATTATCAGCGATTACTTTCACAATATCCACGAAGAAAACCTGAACCGCATTATTGTGCGCACCCCCGTAGAACATTTGCTGCCGAAATATCTTCCCGCGGATAACGAACCCCATGATGAGCGCATGCGCCACCGGCTCTCCGAGATCTTCTTTCGGGACCTGATTTCGCTGGCCTTGGGGCTGCGCCAGTTGGATTTATTACTGAGCCGTATTCTCAATACCCTGTTTCACCAGTCGGCCCAGATTCCCAAAAACAGTCTGCACAGTTTGTTGAACTATGACCCCCAGCGTGCGATGACATCCCTGGTCGATCCCAACCCGCGCGTCGACGGGATCATTTTCCTGGGCAACAAGGGCCTGAATATGATGAAGTTGCAAAGTTTCGGATTCCCGGTGCCTCCCGGCTTCATCGTGACCGCCGAAGTTTTTCGCTGCCGTGAGGTGATTGAATCCTATGCGGCGGCCGAAGAGAATTTCCGCGACCAGATTGCCCAGCAGATCGGCATCCTCGAAACGCATACCGGCAAGTTTTTCGGCAATCCCCATAACCCGTTGATCCTTTCGGTGCGCAGTGGCTCGTCGATCTCCCAGCCAGGCATGATGGATACCTTTCTGGACGTGGGTATGAACGAAGCAATTGCCGAAGGTCTCGGCCGGCAGACGGACAACGATTGGTTTGCCTGGGACAACTACCGCCGATTTCTACAGTGCTGGGGGATGTCGTTCGACCTGGAGCGCAA
>JASFTA010000273.1:0-4117 GCA_050114115.1 Desulfobacterales bacterium
AGCTTCCGGTGTCTTGACCAATGTGCCGGGCCCGCGACAACCGCTCTATTTTGCCGGGAAACAAATCGAGAAATTCATGTTTTGGGTCCCGCGCTCCGGCCCCATCGGGCTGGGGGTCAGCATTCTCAGCTACAACGACAATGTCATCGTCGGCATCGCCTCCGATGAGGGCTTGATGCCGGACCCGGAGGTGCTGCTGGAAGGATTCGAAAATGAATTCAACCACCTGCTTGAATTGGTGCAATCCGGAAAAATTGATGATGAACCGCTCGTCCTGCACGACCGCTACGAGGAGGCCCGGGCATCCGCTGAAGCTGAGGCGTCGGCGCAAGACCCGGAGACCGCGGGCCCAGCGGCGTGCGCCGCGATGACCAAAAGCGGCGACCGCTGTAAAAACCGGGCGCGGGCCGGCACCCGATTTTGCCGTGTGCACCGCGATCAGGCCGAAGCGGACAATCGGCTCAAGGACGTGGCCCAGATCGTCAAAGAATTGTCCCGTTGAAAAACCAACCAAAGGAGCTGTCATGCTGCCGGAATATTTCGGGTTTTCACTTCCGACCAAACTGATTTACGGTATCGGTATCATCGGCAATATCGGCGACGCGGTCAAGCCTTTGGGCAAGCGCAAGGCCATTCTGGTCACGGACGAGGTATTGGCCCAAGCCGGTCCGGTCGATACGGTCAAAAGCGGATTCAAAGGGACCCCCATCAGGATACGCTGCACCTTCGACAAGGTGCCCCCGAACTCGACCATCAAAACCGTTGAAGCATGCGCCGCGCTTGCCAAAAAAAACGACTGCGACATGTTCATCGCGGTCGGCGGCGGTAGCGTCATCGACACGGCCAAGGTGGCCAATCTGCTGGTCGTAAAGGGTGGCAAGCTTGAAGATCACATGGGCGCCTATCTGCTCGGCAGCAGCGAAAAACTGCTGCCATTCATCTGTATTCCCACCACGGCCGGTACGGGCTCGGAAGTCACCAAAGTCGCGGTGATCGCCGATCCGGACAATGATGTCAAGCTGCCGTTTACCGAGGATCAGTTTTTGCCGCAGATGGCCATACTCGATCCTGAAATGACGGTTTCGCTGCCGGGCAAGCTGACGGCCGCCACGGGCATGGACGCCCTGACGCACGCCATTGAAGCTTACGTCGACAAAGAATGGTCCCCGGCGGCCGATGCCCTGGCCCTCCACGCCATTAAGCTGATTGCCGGCAACATCCTGCAAGCCTGTGCCAAACCGCATGATCTGCAGGCCCGCGGCGCCATGCAGGTGGGCAGCTTTTTGGCCGGCGTCGCCTTTTCCCATTCCATGGTGGGCATGGTCCACGGGATATCCCATGCATTGGGCGGCGTCTACCATATTCCCCACGGCCTGGCCAACGCGCTGATCCTGCCGGAGGTGATGGCCTATAACCTCGAGGCCCGGATCGACCGGTATGCGGATATCGCCGCCGCCCTCGGCATTTCATTTCCCTTTATTGTCAATCAAGGCCGGAGTCTGCTGAAATCGAATCGCCTCGACCTGCCGACGAAGCTGGCCAATCTGTCGGACGTCGATTCTTTAAAGGAGCTGGTCGGCACGGGCTCCCATCGGGCGCGCGGGATGTTTTCCAAGATGATCGGCAATTTAGAATTTGTTGACCAGTGGGTGCGAAAACAGGCGGCCCTGGCCGCCGTTGAAAAAATACACACCCTGAACCGGCAACTGGCCGAGCTGACCGGCATGCCGCTCAATCTAAAGGATGCCGGCATTACCGACAAGCTGGCCAAGCTCGAACAGGTTGCCACCACGGCCATGGAAGACGGGGCCATGCTGTACAACCCCATCGAGCCGGATCGCGACGCGGTCATCGACATCGTCAAAAAGGTCTACCATGCCAAGACCACCCCCCTGCCGGTCTCGGACGAAGACCTGCGGCCGCTGGCGGCGGGGCGCCGGAGCAGGGAACTCGTCAATGTGTTCAAAACGACCGCGATGCTCTATGATACCCTGATTGAATTTTACGAGGAGCTGAAAGACGATCCCGATATCGGCCCGGCCCTGGCGAAAACCGACCTGTGCATCCAATTCCGCTATAAGAAACCCTCGGCCGTCATCACCATCGATGCCGCGGGTGATGATATCAAAATCCTGAAAGGCGAGTATAAAGGTGCGCTGGATGTGACCATGACCATGGACGCCGATTTTGCCCATAAATTCTGGCACGGCAAGGCCAACCTGGTTTCCGCCCTGACCCGTCGGCAGGTGGTTGCCAAGGGCAACGTCCCCAAGACCATCAAACTGCTGCCGATCCTGAAGCCCGCCTACGACCTCTATCCCAAATATCTGCGGAAAAAGGGTCTCGGCGATTTGATCATGTCCTGATTAGAAGCTGCATCTCAAAATAAAAGGTCAGGGTTCTTGGACGGCGAGATACGGCATCATAAGGCCCGAGGAATGAGGCCTACTTACCGTACGTTGACTGGCGAGGGCTACGCGAAATACTGTAACGCCGATATTTATTCGCCTCGGGTGGATCGGACTTTTGCCGAGACCGTCAAGGAATGTCGCCCAATTGGGCGCGCGCGTTGTGGTACCCCTCTTCGATCAGCCGGCGGGCCTGGCGGGGAGAAAAGTTGAGCAGCGATCGAAACCCGAGCATCCGGGTCGGCCCCACCGTTTTGATGGTCGGACCCGTTGCGCCGCTCGCCGCCACGCTCCCGTTGTACGCCAAGGGTGGGTAGGCGGCGGGGGTTCCCGCTTCCTGCCACGCGCCGCTTGCCAGGGCGGTCTGGCAGGAGCCGATCAGCAAGTGCTCGAAGGCAAGCTCGATGGCATTCTTCACCAATCCCGGGAACGCTGTGGGCGCATTGCCCACGGGTGACAGCAACACGACGATAATCTCGTCCACCCCCCTGTTCAGGGCCGGAAACAGGGGGGAATTGGCCATGACGCCCCCATCCCAGTAGGGTTCCCCATCGATATGCTGCCAGGGGAACAGGATGGGCATCGCGCTGGAGGCCATCACATGATCGATTTCGATCACATGCTGATTGAAAAGATGCAGGCGTGAGGTCAACAGGTTGACGGCCGTGATGATCACATCGATGCGGCTTTTGCGGAGGGCATCGAAATCAAGGTTTCGGGTAACCATCTTGCGCATGGGGCCGGTGTCCATGACCGGCTTGAGGGGGCGACCCAAAAGAAGGTTGACCAGAAATCTCAGCATCCTGAATCGATAAATCATGGGGCGGTGATAGGTCGTCCAGATCTCGAAGAGCCGGTCGAGGGGCATGCCGGAGGCGATGGCCACGGCATTGATGGCCCCGACGGAAGTGCCGCAGACCAGGTCGGGTGTCCAGTTTCGCTCCTGGAGATATTTCCAGACCCCGATTTGAAAGGCCCCCCGGGCGCCGCCGCCGGATAGAATCAACGCTCTTTTCATGTGTGCCCCTGCGCCTGGCCGTACCAGATTTCATCATGCCAGGCCGTTTCGCGCTGCTCGATCGTCTCCACAAAATAATCGATTTTTTTGATGGTCCGGAATCCGTCGTAGCCCTCATAAACAAAGTCGATAATCTTCCCCATGCCGATAAGGTGCGCCGCGGTGCGAACGGTTTTGAGCGAGAGGGCCACGATCCATTTCTTGCTCAGTTTATGAAAAGCCCGCGTCACGGCCGTACTGAGCTTGATTTGGTATATGCGCTGATCATAGTTGTCGAGGCTGCGGTAGATCGCCTGGTATTGATCCATGTCCATATTTTCGCCAACGCCGGTGGCCATCATTTGCGCGACCATACGATCGTCGAGCATGTCAGACAGTTCGTGCAATTCGATCACCTGGGTGACGGCCGTGACCATGCCTTCATAAACTTTGCCCTTGAGCAGCCGGTGAAGTTTCTTAATGCTGGTGTCCCGAAATGAGAAATCCTCGGGGGCGTAAAGTTTTTCGAAGAAAAAAGATCCGATTTTGGCATATTCCGGGTCGTTCTTCAGATCCGTATAGGTGTCGTTCAGCCGTGCCGACTGAAAGGCCTGGAGGCTGCGCTTGAGGTGTTCAAATTCATGGTCATTGGTCCGTCCTGTCATTTACCGGCTCCTCGGTTCCCCATAAGTTGAGCGTTTCTGTATTTTAG
>JASFTA010000274.1:0-4112 GCA_050114115.1 Desulfobacterales bacterium
CGCATGGAGGTTAAAACCACCGGTAAGGGCAAGGGATATCTCTACTTCGACGAAGGGGTCCTGATCGATGCCCATTTCAAGGGATTGACGGGCGAAAAAGCCGCGCTTGAAATTTCCGAGTGGGACCGCATCGTTATCAAGTTTTCGGATCTGCCGCGGCGGCGCACCCGGACACGGGTCAAGACCCATCTGATGGATATGGCCGGGGCCACCTGGATGCGGGAGGAAACCGAGGAGTTGCTGGATGATGACGGGGTTGGCCCCGGGGTCCTTCTGGATGATCCGACCACCAGCGAGCCTCCGATCGATCCTAATACCGCCGATATGGTTCTGCAGCGCCAACTGGAAGAATTCAAAAGCATCAAAGGCTACCAGGCCGTTGCCATCGTCAGTCGCGACGGCGACGTTCTGGCCTCCGACCAAAACCCGCGCGACCTCGACCTGGAGCGTCTGGCCGTGGGAATCAGCAGTATTTTCTCGGTGTCCGAAGAAACCATCGCCCAGATCGGTTTCCCCCAGGGCGAAGCGCTCACGCTGCACACCCAGAACGGCATCATCCTGCTCGTATCCTCCCAAATGGAGACCGTGGCCGACATCCGCCTGATGGGCATTACCGCCCCGGATGGCAACTGGTTCTACATGAAAGTTCAGCTGGAAAACTTGTTTCCCAAACTGATGGCCGAATTGGATTGACGTTCGTCGCCCGAAGGGCTTAGGCGTCATGACGCTGCCCGTTGGCCGCCCCGGCGACGCGAACCGCATGCCCTCCCCAACCGGGATACAAACAATACCATTGAGGTGAATCTATGTGGCGTTTTGGATTAATCGGCGCGGGGTTGCTGATCGCCGCCCTGTCGACCGGCGGCCCGGTGGCCGCGGCGGAGCCCATCGAAAAAGCATTTGCAGGCCTCTCCTGGGGTGCGGATGTCCGCGAGCAGAGCGACTTTACCCTGCGGCACGGCAAGGACAACCTGCGATTTTACACGAAACCGGGAACCGTGCGAACCGTCCGCAACCTCCGGGTGCGCAAGATTGTCTATGGTACCTACAAATATCGCTTCTTCGCCGCGTTCCTGATTTTCGACGCACCGGAAGCATTCGCTGAACTGACCAGTTATCTGCAATCGCGATACGGTGTCCCCAAAACCTCCTATCAAATGCCCGGCGAGCTGACCACGCACCAGTGGCGCCAGGGCGATATCAAGATGAAACTCAAATCGGCCCCCGAGGGTCAGTCTATCAAATTGGCCTTCTACTATATGCCGCTAGGCCGCCAACTCAACGAAGAACGCGTGGAACGCCAGCAGGACGGCGTCCGCTTCCTGCCGATTGAACGCGACAAAAGACCCGAAGCCCTGCCGCTGCTCGAGTTCTGACAAATCGGCCGTGGGCCGCTGGCCGCCGCGGCGGCGACTTGATCTCCGCCCACCCGTGGCTATCTTCCGGTATAACCGCAAGGGAGGTACGCCATGGAACTCAAAAAACAATCCCCATCTCGCCAAGGCACCTGGCTGAAAGTCTTCTGCCCCGATGCCCGCTGTCTCAGCGATGAAGAGATCATCGATCTTCCCGACGACAAACAGGAAGCCGCCAAAGCCACCGGCAAAGAGGGGCTCTGGCTGGAGGTCTTCTGCCCCGACCAGGTCTGCCTGCGGGAGGAGGAGCGCATGACGGTGCCGCTCCAGAGCAAGGCGGACAGAGAAAAAGCCGGCTTGTGGCTCAATATCTTCTGTCCCGAAGATCGCTGTGTGGTCGACGATCCGACCGATATCGCCTAAACGGCGCCGCCGTCCCCGTGGAGTGGTGGTCCGCCTGAGGCCACCACGCGCTCTCCCCTTGTCGCCATCCGGGAATCCACCCGCCTCTTGAGGGAATATCCTGTTTGACAAAAAACCGATGAAGCGCTAAACCGCTTATGGGTTAATTCTCATTTCAGGGCCATTATGCCGCGACGGCAAACCGTCGACAAATGCCCCTAGCCGCAGGGAGACCAAATGGGCACGCCATTTACCGGCAGGATTCTGTGGGTGGATTTGACCAGGGGCGCCCTGCATGAAGAAACCCTGCCGGCGGCGTTTTACGAAACCCAACTGGCCGGCGTCGGGCTGGCGGTCAAGCTTCTGCTGGAACGCATCCCCCCCGGGGCCGATCCCCTCGGGCCCGACAATATTCTGGCCATGGTGGCGGGGCTCCTGACCGGGAGCGGCAGCCTTTTTTCCGGGCGCTGGATGGTGGCCGGAAAATCTCCGCTTACGGGCGGATGGGGCGATGCCAACTGCGGCGGCAATTTTGCCCCGGCCATCAAGCGCTGCGGTTATGACGGTCTCTTCTTCTCCGGCCGCAGCCCCCGGCCCGTCTATCTACTGGTCCACCAGGGGCGGCCGGAGCTTCGCGCGGCCGATGATCTTTGGGGGTTAGACACCTACGCCACCGAACAGCTTCTCAGGACGAAAACCAGCGGCGCCCGCGCGCGGGTGGCCTGCATCGGGCCGGCCGGCGAAAAGCGCTCCCTGATCGCCGGTGTGGCCAACGACCGGGGCCGCATGGCGGCCCGGGGCGGTCTGGGGGCCGTGATGGGCGCCAAACGCCTCAAGGCGGTCGTGCTCGTCGGCGCCCGGCGCATCGAACCCCATGACAGCGAAGCGATCAAGGCCCTGAGCCGTCGTTGCGTCGAAGCCATTCGTTTCGACCCGCCGTTTCTGAACGGTATGATGATGGCCTACACCGGCACGCTCATGCGCATGCTCCCGATCCAGATGGCCATGGACGGCATGCTCTATAAACTGATGCTCGATAAGTACGGCACCGCCAGCATGAATCAGCTGATGGTCGAAATCGGCGACACCCCCATAAAAAACTGGAAAGGCAGCCACGAGGATTTCGATCGCGACCGCAGTGCCAAACTCAGTCCGGAAGTCTTTGCGGAACCGGTGGTGGCGAAATATCACTGCCACGCCTGCCCGTTGGGATGCGGCGGTGTGATGGCCCGCAACAGCGCCTGGCCCGGAGCCCACAAACCTGAATACGAAACCGTCATGTCACTGGGCGGCCTGCTGCTGAACGACGATGCCGCCAGCATTTTCGAACTCAACGATATGTTCAACCGGGCCGGCATGGATACGATTTCCGCCGGCGGCACCATTGCCCTGGCCATGGAATGCTACGAAAAGGGCCTCCTCTCCCGGAATGATCTCGACGGCTTGGATCTGCGCTGGGGCAACAGCCCGGCCATTGTCGCTTTGGCCCGTAAAATGATCGCCCGCGAGGGCATCGGCGATCTGTTGGCCGACGGGGCCCGGCGCGCAGCCGACCGGATCGGCGGCGGCGCAGGCGCGCTGGCCATGCACGCCGGAGGCCAGGAATTGGCCATGCACGACGGCCGCTACGATCCCGGCTTCGCCCTGCATTACAGCGCCGAACCGACACCGGGACGCCACACGATCGGCTCCCAGATGTATTATGAAATGTTCCGCCTGTGGGAAAAAATCGAGACCCTGCCCGATGTGAACCTTTTTTATGGCAAGGGTCACAAATACGAATGGGGGCCGGAAAAAGCCGCTGCCGCGGCGGCTTGCAGCCGTTTCATCAACGTGCTCAACGGCAGCGGGGTCTGTCTTTTCGGCGCCCTTCTGGGCATCGAACGCCTGCCGCTGTTCGAATGGCTCAATGCCGCCACTGGCTGGCAGCGGACCCCGGCCGATTACATGGTTGTCGGCGACCGCATTCAGACCCTGAAGCAGGCCTTCAATATCAAACAGGGCCTGGATCCCCGGACGTTCAAGGCCAGTGCCCGTGCACTGGGAATACCGCCGCCGGCAGCGGGCGCCAACCAGGGACGGAGCGTGGATGTTGAGCGGATGCGCCGTGATTACTGGCAGGCGCTGGGATGGGATCCGGATACCGGCCGACCGCGGCCGGAGAAAATGCAAGCGCTCGGTCTTTCCACCTGAGGAGGCCGCTGGATGGCGTATCTTATCGACGATCGTTGTGTGGGTTGCGGCATGTGCCTTAAGGTCTGCCCGACCGCCGCCATCGCGGGTGAGCCCCGCAAGCGGCACCGGATTTTATCCGCCGCGTGCGTCGACTGCGGCGCCTGTGGCCGGATTTGCCCT
>JASFTA010000275.1:0-4111 GCA_050114115.1 Desulfobacterales bacterium
ATGTTCAGGGCCGGTGTTCCCTGACAGCCCGGGAAAACGCTGCGATCGATTGGGCGTTTAAAGCGCTCGCGGCACAGGATCACCCCGCCGCGGCTGCCGCCCAATGTCTTATAGGTCGTGAAGGTTACGAAATCGGCATGGGGGACCGGACTGGGGATAACCCCGGCGGCCACCAGGCCGGCGATGTGGGCCATGTCCACCAGGAAGAGGGCCCCTACCTCGGCGGCGATGGCAGCCAGACGGGGGTAGTCGATCAAACGGGGATAGCTGCTGGCCCCGGCCACGAGCATCCGCGGTCTGGTCCGGGTGGCCAAGTCGGCCACGGCTTCATAGTCGATGGTTTCGGTGGCCGCATCGACGCCGTAATGATCGAAACGGAAACAGCGCCGGGTGGCCGAAACCGCGGCACCGTGGGACAGGTGACCGCCATGGGACAGCCGCATCGCCAGAATGCGGTCGCCCGGTTTGAGATTCGCGAAGTAAACCGCCCAGTTGGCCGCAACCCCGCTGTGGGGCTGGACATTGGCATGGGCAGCACCGAAGAGGGCCTGACAGCGTTCAATCGCCAGTGCCTCCAGGGCGTCCGCGTGAAGGCACCCGGCGTGGTAGCGGGCGGCCGGATAGCCTTCCGCGGCTTTAACGGCAAAGACCGACCCCTGGGCTTCGAGAATGCCCGGCCGGGGATGATTTTCGGCGGCGATCAGATCAATCGTGGCCGCCAGGCGCTGTTCTTCGGCGCGGATCAGGGCGGCGACTTCAGGGTCGCAGGTGGACAATACCGGCATGGGGGCCTCCGAATTTTTTCCTTGGTTGGCAAAGACGGCAATCTGGATCCTTGACTTGTTGATTTTTTCCATTGTACTAAACCTAAATTTTTTATCAAATATCGGCGATTTCCATCGCCATCGCAACTGAGGACAAGGGGATGACACGCACCGCTGAGCTCGAACGGATCACGCAGGAAACGCGCATTACGGGCCAATTGAATATCGACGGCCGCGGTACCACCCAAATCCAGACCGGTATTGGATTTCTCGATCACATGCTGACCCTCATGGGGGCGCACGGTTTTCTGGATTTGACCCTCACGGCCCAGGGGGATCTGGAGGTGGATTATCACCATACCGTCGAGGATGTTGGTCTGGTGGTGGGCGAGATGCTGGATGCGGCCCTGGGTGAACGCCGGGGCATCCGGCGATTCGGGCATGCGGTTACCCCGATGGATGATGCCCTGGCGGCGGTAACCGTGGATCTGTCCAAGCGGCCCTATCTGGTTTTTAACCTACCACCCGCCATCGGGCCGGCCGGAAATTTCGATCCCCAACTGGCCAAAGAATTCTGCCGCGCCCTGGCCACCCGCGGGGGCTTGAACCTGCATGTCAATGTCAGTTACGGTGAGGATCCGCACCACATTCTGGAAGCGGTCTTCAAAGCGCTGGGCCGTGCCCTGGCCCAGGCGGTCGGGCGGGACGATCGCATCGAGGGCGTGCGTTCCACTAAAGGCGCCATTTGATCACCCGTGTCCATTTTGCGTGCGGCATCAAGCCTGCCGGGCGCCGACCTGCGTGCTCCCGTTCGCATGCCATCCATATGAGGTTCGCGAGACGGGTGCGCTTCGCCCGGTGAGCATCGTCTTCCGCCAAGCCCTCGTTTTTTACAGGGGCCTTCCATTCTACTGGCGGCGATTTGCCGAAGGGAGTTGCCAATGGATGTCATCCCGGCCATCGATATAAAAAACGGGCGTTGCGTACGCCTCGAACAGGGGCGCATGGATCGTGAAACTGTATTCGGAGACGACCCGGCCGCCATGGCCCTCCAGTGGCAATCCCAGGGGGCAGCGCTGATCCATATCGTCGATCTGGACGGCGCGGTCTCCAAGGAACCCCGTAATCGACCGGTCATTGCATCGATCCTCGCGGCCGTCGACGTGCCGCTGCAGCTTGGGGGCGGTATTCGCGACATGGCCACGATCGAGGGGTATCTGCAACTCGGTGTCCAGCGCATCGTGATCGGCACGGAAGCCATCCGCAACCCGGAACTGGTCCGGGAAGCCGGCCGGCTGTTTCCGGATCGCATGGTGGTTGGCATCGATGCCCGCAACGGTTGCGTGGCGATTGAAGGCTGGACCGAGACCACCGAGACGACGGCGGTCGATCTGGCCCGTCGGTTCGAGGACTGCGGTGTGGCGGCAATCAATTTCACCGATATTCACCGTGACGGCATGCAAACCGGCCCCAATGTCGAAGAAACCGGCAAATTGGCCCAGGCGGTATCGATTCCGGTCGTGGCTTCGGGAGGTGTTTCCACACTTGACGATATCCGCAAGCTGCTGCCGCTCGAAACCCAAGGGGTCGTGGGCGTCATTACGGGCAGGGCGCTTTACAGCGGCACCCTGGAACTCAAGGCCGCCCTGGAGGTTGCCCGCGGTCATAATCCCTGAGTTTCTGCAAATATTTTGCTTGACGTTGATTTTTAAATCGAATATCGAGATAGGTTTAACAACGTTCCGTATCCTCCTCAGGGAACCACTGTGATTCGTTTGTGTGCAACCAGACATCTTGTAAAGCTGCATCCCACCTAAGAATCCATGGTCATTGCCCGTCCATTTGTCCCGCCTGTTAAGGAGGATTCGCTTTTTGGCGCCATTTATACCCGAAGAAAAAATTACCGAGATCCGTGACACCTGCAACATTGTGGATATTGTCGGGGAATCTGTCGTGCTCAAAAAAGCGGGTCAGAATTTTGTGGGTCTCTGCCCGTTTCACGGGGAAAAAACGCCATCGTTTACGGTTAGCCCACACAAACAGATGTTCTACTGTTTTGGATGCGGCGAAGGCGGCAACGTTTTCAGTTTTCTAATGAAGTACCAGGGGATTACCTTTCCGGATGCCGTCAAACAACTGGCGGAACGCTTCGGGATTCAGTTGCCCCGACGCCAGTTGTCGCCCGAGCAAAAAAAACGACTGAGCGAGCGCGACCAAATGTTCCAACTAAACCGCTCGGCGCTCGATTTCTATCGTCACGTGCTGCAAAAAGACCCCATGGGGCAAGTGGCCCGGCAGTATCTAAAAAAACGTGGTTTTACCTCCGATACGGCGACGACGTTTCAGTTCGGATACGCGCCGCCGGGTTGGGATCATCTGTTGGGCTACCTGCAACACAAAAACATGCCCCTGCGACTGGCCGAGCGGGCCGGCTTGGTGGTGCAGCGCCAAAGCGGCCGCGGTCATTACGATCGTTTTCGCGGTCGCATCGTTTTTCCCATATGCGATCCGGCGGGGCGGGTCATCGCCTTTGGTGGAAGGGTGCTGGACGATGCCCTGCCCAAATACCTCAATTCACCCGAGACCGACATTTACAGCAAGAGTCGGTCGCTTTACGGCCTTGATGTCGCGCGGCACCATTGCAGAAGCAGTGAACAGGTTTATATTGTTGAAGGATATTTCGATGTTAGCGCGCTTCATCAGCACGGTATCCGCGAAACCGTGGGGACATTGGGCACTTCCCTGACCCGTGAACATGTACGTCTGGTTCAGGGGTTGATCGGTGAGCGTGGTCGGGCCTACCTGGTTTTCGATTCGGACGAGGCCGGCATTAAAGCGGCCCGGCGCAGCGTGGCGCTCTTCGAGAAGGGTTTCGTGGATGCCCGTATCCTGGTGCTGCCACCCGGACAAGACCCGGATAGCTTTGTGTTTGCGCATGGCCAGGACAAATTGCGGGCCTTGGCGGCGCAGGCCAAGGGGCTCATGGCCTTTTTGATCGACTCGGCTGTCGAACGGCACGGTATGAGTATGGAGGGGCGCATCCGGGTCCTGGATGAAATGGCCGCATCACTGAGCGCGGTCAGCGATCCCGGCGCCCGTTCCATTTATATCAAGTACCTGGCCGAAACCGTCGATATCGACGAAACGGCCATTCTTGAAAAAATAATTCAGAGCGGCGGCCGCGATCGCCCGTCGATTGCCGATCCGGGAGGACCAGCCCAAACGCGGCCGGCCGCGCACCACCAAATGTCTCTCCAACAGAATTCGGGAGGCAGTCGGATCGAACGCCAGGTGGTTGCCATGATGCTCCAGTTTCCGGAAATCTTGCCGGACATCCGCAAGAAACG
>JASFTA010000276.1:0-4110 GCA_050114115.1 Desulfobacterales bacterium
TGCTGTACGCATTATAACTGCCGTTGATGAGGCGCGCCGGCACATCGTTCACCGCCAGGCGCACCGCCGTGCCGCCGAGGTCGCGCAGCTTTTTAACGATCATCCTTTGTTTAACTCCTTTAATGCTAATTCCCTTACTCTTTGAAGGTCTTGATCGCTGAAAACACCATCTACGCCGGATACCGCAGCCAGTTCCATCCCATGTTTCAAGCCCAGCCGATAAATCGCTCTAACCTTATCCCACTGCGGCGGGCCGCCCGTGTTGAAAACTTCGAACTGCCCTTCCAAAGCCAGAATAATGGTCTCCGCCAAACCGGCGTAGGCGACGTTGGCGGGAAGGCCGATATCCTCCATTTCCACGTTTTCTCCCGGCAGCCGGATTTCCCCGCTCCGGATGACCACGACATCCGGTCGCTTGGCCGTGTCCTCTTTGGAAAAAATCATCGGCAGCGTGATATCGGCAATCACACAACCCGGTTTAACCTGCATGATGTCGAGCACATGCCTGGCACCGCTACTGGCGGCCACCACCACGTCCATTTTATCCAGATACCGATCCGCACGGGTTGAAACATGCAGCTTTACTTTGGGCGCCATTTTTTGGATCGACTCCTGGAGGGTCAGCAGTTTGGCGATATTCCGTCCCACCAGAAAGACTTCTTTAAAACCGGTGGCCAGCAGGTGTGAACAGATTCGACCCACACCGCCTGTGGCGCCGATCACCATGGCTTTGGCCTGCAGTAATTTCCCGCGGGTCTTTTTGCACAGTCCCATCTGCCGAACCACCTCGGCAACCGCCCACAGCGTTGCCGATGCCGTGTAACTGTTGCCGGTTGTGACCGGCAGCACGGCATGGTCGGCGACTTCCCGGCCGGTATCCGCCATCGCTTTGGGGAGCAAGCCGAGCCCCATAACCTGGGCCCCCAGCTTTTGGGCCATTCTGGCGGCTTCCAGTATACGTTTGGTCGTGAATTCGGGGGGATGGGCCTGCATTTGCTCCGGTGTTTCACCCAGCGCGATCAGCCAGCCTTCCGCTTCCACGCCGGTTTTGGAGACGATGCCGGATACTTTCGAGTAAACAAAGGGCGGACTGTACGCCATTACCTTTTCGACCGCATTCATCATGCCCGGGGCAATATCGGAAACGACTTCGATGGGCTTGAGCTTTTTTAAAAATTCCCGGGTGGGTGGGTGGACGACGAAAGCGAACCGCTTGACGCGCCGGGGTTTTCCGGAGGGATAAACGATTCGGGGCGGCATCTTCAAATCGCTGATAATCTCAAGCAGATCGTCTTCGCTGCCCTGGTCCTGGTCAATGTCCAGGGTAGCGAACAGCAACGCCTCGAGCACACTGACCCCCACCACTTTTTCCAATATTTGAGGCGTGGTGTCGATGATGACGTCGACCCCCTTTTCTTTCAAGTACACGACGCGATCGTCGTAGACCGATGAACTGATCACGACTTTCTTTTCTAATTCCTCGATGCTGTAGTGATCCAGATAGGCATGGAAGTGGTAGTGCGGGACCACCAGAATGTGTGCCTCCCGCACGGCTTTGCGCATCATATTCTCGGCGATGGAACGAACCGGCCCGGCGTCTGCGATCCATCGTCGGCCGGGAATCCATCGCGTGGCATCACGGATATAGCCGGCATACAATTCCAGGTCCTTGATGGTGTGAAGGAATTTGGGGGCATTGTTTTCAAGGAGTAAATCGGCGAAGACCAGGTTGTTCGTGTATTCCCCCAGGACCCTGGCAATGGAATGGCTTACGACACCCGAGAAGAAGAAGACCCGTGCATTGGTGAAATAATTGTTTCCGTATTGGAATTGGATATTCCGCAGGGACCACTCGTGGGCCACCGAACGCAGGGTATCCCCCGTGGTCACGGGCGTATGCAGTTGGGCCGCCAGCTTGAGCAGCTTTTGAATCTCTTTATTCAGCTTTATCTTTGGTTTACCGGCATAGGCAAACTTGACGCCACCCAATCCGATGGCATCGGCTTTTTTATTCCAGCCGAGCAGCAAATCCGACGCCTCGTCCAGGTCACCATCCGTTCCGAAACGTCGCACATGAAATTTTTGGCCGCCAAACTCGGTTTTAAAATCAAAGTTGTCCCGGCTGGCGTCTAAGCTGATTTGGATGATCTGTTTCACGATGATCGTTCCTTTAGCGGTCCTATGTTCGGTTTCAGCCGATGGGCATCTTTTATTGATTTGCCGCGTGCGCCTCACGGGCCTCCAGGGCAAGTTGCTTCACCCTGGCAATATCTTCGTCGGCAAAGACACCATTCACCCCGGAAATGGCGGCCAGCTTCATACCGTGTTTGATGCCGAGTTTGTAGATCTCTTTCACCTTTTCCCACTCGATATCCCTGCCGATGGTAAACACCTCATAGCGGCCTTCCAAGGCCAGCACGATGGTTTCGGCCAGACAGGCATACGCCACTTTATGGGGCAGACCGATATTTTTCATTTCAGGGTTGCCCGGCAGTTCGATCTCTCCCGATTCGATCACCAACACGTCCGGACGTTTGGCCACGTCTTCCGGCGATAGGTCCAGGGGGCGGGCGACATCCGTGATGATGCACCCCGGTTTGACTTTGGTGATATCGAGAATTTTTTTCCCGGCTCCGGAAGTGGCGGTGACGATGATGTCCATGTTGGCCAGGAACCTGTCGGGACGTGTGGTCACCTTGATTTTTACCTGTGGATCTTCTTCCAGAATGGCCTCTTTGAGTGCCAGCAATTTGGCCATATTGCGCCCGCCCATAACGATTTCATTGAAGGCCTTGGCCAACAGGCGGCAGCAGACGGAGCCGATGGCGCCGGTGGCCCCCAGCACCATGGTTTGGGCCTCGATGCGCTTCCCTTT
The DNA here is from genome assembly GCA_050114115.1 of Desulfobacterales bacterium. Classification (GTDB taxonomy): domain Bacteria; phylum Desulfobacterota; class Desulfobacteria; order Desulfobacterales; family UBA5852; genus JABZFP01. The sequence continues at coordinate 2,876 of JASFTA010000276.1, forward strand.
TTTGATTTCGATAAGCCCCATGCGTCGTACCGCGTCGGCCGCCGCCCACAGGGCGCCGGAAGCGCTGTAGCTGTTGCCCGTCGTAATCGGAATATCCGCCTTTTTGGCCACCGTAACACCGGCATCGCCGACAACCTTGGTAAAGGCACCCAGTCCCATTATCTGGGCCCCCATCCGTTTGGCCATCCGGGCGGCCTGAAGCAGCCGGGAGTAGGTGAACTCCGGACTGTGCGCCAGCATTTGTTTGGGCGTCCCGCCCACGGTAATGAGCCATCCCTCGGCTTCGGCGCCCGTCGGCGACTTGATGCCGGTCACCCGCGAATAAACCCACGGCGGTGCGTAGGCAATCACCTTTTCAACGGCATCCAGAAACGCCGGGGGGGTAAAGCTCGAGATGGCATCGACCGCTTTATCCTTTTTCAGAAACTCTTTGGACAGGGGGTGAATGACAAAGGCAAAACGATTGACCCGTTTGGGGCTGCCGGAGGGATAAACAACCCGCGGATCCATTTTCTGCTCGCTGATGATTTCAAGCAGATCATCGGGTAGGATCTGATCTCGTTTTTTGCCGAGCGCGGCGATAATCATTGCGGCCAGAACGTTCGGCGCAACGACCTGTTGCAGAATTTTCGGCGTGGTGTCGATAATGACGTCAACCCCCCGCTCCTTGAGAAACGCCACGCGATCGTCATAGACCGTCGATGTGATGATCGTCTTACCGCCCAGTTCCTCCAGGCCCGCATTTTCAAGATAGGCGTCGAAATCGTAAAAGGGCACAACGATGATGTCCGCTTTCTGCATGGCCTTGCTTAGAATATAATCGTTCCAGGCCTTGAGCGGCATGACCGAGCCCGTGAGCCGTTTGCTCGGCACCCACTGCAGCACTTCGTGGGCTCCGTGCGCATAGGATTTGAGATCTTTCAGCGAATTGACAAATTTGGGAATGCCGTTTTCGAGCACCGGATCGGCAAAAGACAGATTCTCCGTGAATTCGGACATCACCTTGGCAATGCGATAGTTGCTCATACCGGAGAGAAACAGCACCCGGGCATTGTCAAAGTAATTGCCGAATTTGTATTCGATATACCGAAGCGCCCATTCGAACGAGACCTCGCGCAGGGCGCTTCCGATGGTCACAGGGGTCTGGATCTGGGCACCCAGTTCACGCAGTTGGTGGTGGTGCTTTTTGATAAGATAGCGGGGTCCCAAACCGTAGGGGAACTTGACGTTGCCCA
>JASFTA010000277.1:0-4109 GCA_050114115.1 Desulfobacterales bacterium
TTGTATGGCGGTCCCCCCCGGTGGTGCCCCGGCCCTCGAGCGTGCGTAAAGCGGCAACCGTTGTTGCCGATAATATAATTGACATTCAATTTCAATACGAATAATTTATAACGTTTTAGACATCATAGCCGTAGATCCCGTTTTTGCCCGTGGGCCCCCTCACCTGCAAAGACCTGTCGATACCTCGGGAACATGATCAAGATGACAGAAACTACGCGGACCAATCTGCTCGCATCGTTTTTTATGCTGTTCGGTCGGGTGATCATCGTGCGTATCCGCCTCCTGGGGCAGTACGCTCTATTTATCGCCATTAGCTTTACGCAACTGCTGGTCTGGCCCTGGCAGGTCAAAAAAATCGTCCAGCAAGTCTATTTCATCGGCATGAAATCCGTCTCGGTGGTTTGCTTGACGGCGGCCTTCACCGGGATGGTGCTAGGGTTGCAAGGCTACTACACCCTGGTCAAATTCGGATCGGAGGGGGTGCTCGGGGCCGGCGTGGCCTTGACCCTGATCCGGGAATTGGGCCCCGTGATGACCGCCATTATGATCATTGCCCGGGCGGGCTCAGCCATGGCGGCGGAGCTTGGCATCATGCGGATCACCGAGCAGATCGACGCCCTGGCGACCATGGATATCGACCCCATCCGTTTTATGGTCAGCCCCAAACTGGGTGCGGCCCTGATCAGTTTTCCGCTCTTGACGGCCATGTGTGATGTGGTGGGCATCATGGGCGGTTATCTGACCGGTGTGATCATGCTGGGTATCGATCCGGGTATGTTTTTTTCGCGGATCCATTCCACCGTTGAATTGTACGATGTTGTCGGCGGTTTCATCAAATCACTTGTATTTGCCATCGTCGTAACCACGGTTTGCTGCTTCAACGGCTACAATGCGCATCGGGGATCGGAATTTGGTGCCAAGGGCGTGAGTATGGCCACCACGACGGCGGTGGTGATTTCATGTGTCCTGGTTTTAATTACGGATTACATATTGACGTCCCTACTTCTGTGACACAATGACCACACCCCTGATACGATTCGAGAAAGTCAAGAAAGCCTTCAATGGCAACCTGGTCCTGGATGCCATTGATCTGGATATTTTTCAGGGCGAAATCACAACGATTATCGGCAAGAGCGGCGGTGGCAAGAGCGTTCTGCTCAAGCACATTATCGGTCTGTTGCAGCCCGACAGCGGCAATATCTATATCAATGGCGAACACCTGGCGACCATGAAAAACGCCCAGCGCCGAAGTCTGCGGCGCAAGTTCAGCTATATGTTCCAGGATTCGGCCCTTTTCGATTTCATGACCGTGGAACAGAACATCGGGCTGCCCCTGAGGGAGCACCGTCTGTTTCCCGAGACGGAAATTCAGACCATCGTGCAGAAAAAACTGGAGGAATTCGATCTGGTCGGCATCGATAACGAGTACCCTTCGCAGTTGTCCGGGGGGATGAAAAAGCGCGTGGCCCTGGCGCGGGCACTGGTTACCGACCCGGAAGTCATTCTTTTCGATGAGCCAACCACCGGGCTCGATCCGATCCGCAAGGCATCGGTGCACACCATGATTGCGGACTACCAGCATCGGTTCGGATTTACCGGTGTCTTGATCAGTCACGAGATTCCGGATGTCTTTTACTTTTCGCAGCGAATTGCCATGCTGCACGAAGGCAAGATCATCTACGCCGGGGCGCCGGATCAGTTGCAGAAAATAGACGATCCCACCGTTCACGCGTTTATCCGCGGGTTTGAAGGTCAGACCGAAATCGCCAGCACACCTTCCATCGGTGACGGATGGCAGCGGCGTTTCAGTGAGGAAATGACCCGGCTGCAGCGCCACCGGGTGCCTTTTGCGCTGGTGGTCCTGACAATTGAGAACATGAATGCCATCGTGACGCAGTCGGGGCCTGTGGTGGCCCAAAAAACCGTCACGCAATTTGCCGATAACATTCAACGGCATTTACGCCTTACGGATACCTGTGAGTGCATCGGCAGTAACGCCGTTTTGCTACTGCTGCCGTTTACGCGCGCGGAACAAGCCCGGATGGTGTGTGCCAAGTTGGCCCGGGAGCTCAATGCACAGCAAACCCGGCAGATCAGAGCAAGCGTGGACTCCTGCCTGGCGGTAAGTGCGGGGTTCACCGAGCCATCCGAGAGCGACAATTCCGAACAGTGCCTGGATCAGGCCCTGGCCCAAAAGGAAATCTTCTACAAATTCAATATCTGTTGAAGCCTGGAGTCGAGTCATGAATAAAGCATCCATTGAAATCGCCGTCGGCATTTTTGTTTTTATCGGTATTCTGTGCGTCGGCTATCTGACGCTAAAGCTTGGCAAAATGGAAATCATCGGCCAACGGCACTATTTCCTGGACGCCCGTTTCGAATCGGTTTCAGGTCTCAGGGTGGGCTCGCGGGTGGAACTGGCGGGGGTGCCCATCGGCAAGGTGGAGGCCATCCGTCTCGAGCCCGAGAGGCTGTCCGCCGAGGTGCGCCTGAAAATTCAGGCGCAGGTCGAGCTGACGGACGATGTCATTGCGTCCGTTAAAACCTCCGGCCTGATTGGCGACAAATATATCAAACTCTCGCCGGGCGGATCGGATCTTGTTCTACAAGATGGCGATATTATTACGGAAACAGAATCTCCTCTTGACTTGGAGGAAGTGATCAGCAAATATGTGTTCGGTGGGCTTTAGGCGTTTAACGATGATGCGGCGGTTTGGCGACGGCCTGTTGACACCCTGCAGACGTGAGTGGTTACGCTTTGACATATGCAACACAGGAGGGGAAACGCGAATGAATAGGAATTTGGCAGCATGGTTCTTGGTACTTGTGTTTGCCGGGGCGGCGATGGGGGCTGCAGGCAGTCCCACGGATGCGCTCAAGGCTCCCCTTGATCGGTCTGTCCAGGTACTGAAAGATCCCAAATACCAGACCGACGATTCCGCCCTGAAAATCGAGCAGCGCGACAAAATCTGGGATATTGTTGCGGGCATCTTCGATTTCACCGAAGTTTCCCGTCGTGCCCTGGCGCGCAACTGGAAATCGTTTTCATCCGAACAACAGAAAGAATTTGCGGCGGTCTTTTCAAAAATGCTGGGCAATATCTATGTCGACCGTATTCAAACCGGTTTTTCCGATCAAAAGGTCGAATTCACGGACGAGATTCTTCACGATTCCAAACCGCTGGCGATCGTGAAGACCTTTATCGTCAGCGATCAGAACAAAATCCCGGTGGACTACAGCCTGAAGAAGAAGGACGATCACTGGTTGGTCTACGACGTCAAAGTCGAGGGGGTCAGCCTGATCAAGAACTACCGCACCCAGTTCAACGACATTCTGCGCAAAGAAAAACCGGCGCAGTTGATCGAACGGCTGAAGGCCAAGGTTGCCGAACAAGAGGCCGCGGCCCAAAAAGGCTGATCCGGATCGGAGGCGGATTTCGTCCACCCGAGCTTAAAACGAGTGGATCCATCGCCGAACCGATACATTTCCAATCAACTGATGGTGGCGGATGGCAAGCCGGAGGGGGCAAAGATGACGAAAGGTTTTTTCGCGGGGTTTTTAGGTCTCATCGTCCTGGTGAGTGCTTCCGGCCTTGCGGTGGCCAGTCCCACGGACGTGCTCAGGGGGCCGCTTGATCAGGCGGTTCTCCTCTTGAAGGATCCCAAATACCAGACGGATGATCCCGGTCTCATCGCCGAGCAGCGCGACAAAATCTGGGATATCGTCGCAGGCACCTTTGACTTAGAGGAAGTTTCCCGCCGCGCCCTGGCCCGCAACTGGAAATCGTTTTCACCCGAACAACAGAAGGATTTTGTCGCGGTCTTTTCAAAAATGCTGGGCAATATCTATGTCGACCGTATTCAAACCGGCTTCAGCGATCAGAAGGTTGAATTTGACAGTGAGATACTTCACGACGCCAAGCCACTGGCGATCGTGAAGACCTTTATCGTCAGCGATCAGAATAAAATCCCGGTGGACTACAGCCTGAAGAAGAAAGACGGCCGTTGGCGGGTCTACGACGTCAAAGTCGAGGGGGTCAGCCTGATCAAGAACTACCGCACCCAGTTCAACGACATTCTGCGCAAAGAAAAACCGGCGCAGTTGATCGA
>JASFTA010000278.1:0-4093 GCA_050114115.1 Desulfobacterales bacterium
GAACGGCGCACCCTGGAGAATATCGCCCCCAATTTCGTATATCCCCTGGCCTTCCTGCTGCCCCACTACCGGGGATCAATCAGCACCAGCCGCGGATTTCTCAAACTCGGTCTGACCCTCTATGATCTGCTGGCCTTTGACAAGGGCCGCACTTGGGATGCCGCCAAGCGGATCCCGGGCCACCAAAGCCTCTCCGCCCGTGAGGCCCTGGCACGCCAGCCGCGTCTGCAACCCGCCGGACTTACGGGGGCCTCGGTTTTCTATGACTGCCTGAGTATCGCGCCCGAGCGCCTGGCGCTGGCCTTTGTCAAATCGGCCGTCCATTACGGGGCCCGGGTAGCCAACTACGCCCGTGTTGCCGGCTTCGTGTGTGACGCCGACCAGACGACCATCCGCGGGGTGGAGGTCTACGACCGCATCGATCGCCAGACCTATACGGTCAAGGCCGCGGTGACAATCAACTGTTCCGGCCCCTGGGCCGACAGCGTGCTGACCCTGGCGCCGGGGGAAGCCGGCTCAAACCATCTGCGCCGGTCCGAGGGCATCCATATTGTCACCCCGCCGATCATCAACCCCGAGAGTGCTGTAAGTGCGATGACCGCCGGGGGCCGGCACTGCTTCCTGATCCCCTGGCGCGGTCACACCCTGATCGGCACCACGGACAAGGCCTATCACGGACACCCGGACGACTATCGCGTCACCCGTGCCAGCATTCAGGAATTGCTCGACACGGTCAACGCCACCTTCGAAGATCTCCATCTGACCTGTGACGATGTTCTGCACGCCTACGGCGGGCTGCGCCCGCTGGTGGAGGGTCAAACCGCCGAAACCTACAAGGCCTCGCGCCAATACGAAATCAACGACCATCGCCACGACGGGTACCCGAACCTGCTGACGGTGGAAGGCGGGAAATGGACCACCAGCCGGCACCTGGCCGAAAAGGTCGTCGATCGCCTGGCGCATACCACGGCGCTTGCGCCGGGGCACTCGATATCGGCCCGGCAATACCTTCAGGGCTGCGCCATCAATGACATGCGAACCCACATCGGCCGTCTCGTAAAAGCGCATCCTGATTTCGAGGCCGACACGATCGACACCCTGGGAAGGCTGTACGGCACCGATTCGGAAGCAGTGCTGGCATTGGCGCACACGAACCCCGCCCTGGCGGTTCGAATCAATCAGGATGGTGAACTGACGGCCCAGGCCGTCTATGCCGTGCGCCACGAGATGGCCCACAGCCTGCTGGACATCGTCCTGCGGCGCACGGGCATTGCCACCCTGGGAAACCCCGGCGCGGCCGTTCTCAACCGGGTGGCCGCCGCCGTGGCCCCCGAATTGGGATGGGATAAAGGACACATTGCCGATGAAGTGCAGGCGGCGATGGACTTTCTGAGCCTACCCGCGCTATGATTCCAACCCGACGCCTGTGCCGGCCCCGACCGTTGAATACCGCCAAGCCATGAGGAGATCGATCGATGCGCCGCGCCCCGACCTTCCGGCCCGACTGGAGCGAGGAACCGCCTCCGGCGGGAAGTTTCCGCGCCATCTTCAAATACGGCCATCCCGCCGGATTCAAACACCCCAGTGATGCCTGGTACGCCATGCTCAAGGCGGATTTCGGGCTGACGGACGAAGACTTCCGCACCCGTCGGAACGAGGGGCGCGAAGCAGTGGTCCTGACGCGCCCGCCGACGCTCGCCGACCGTCAGGTGGCCGCTCTGACGGCCATCGTCGGGGCGCCCAACGTGGCCCAAGACGAATTCACCCGGGCGCGCTATGCCCACGGCAAGACCACCGAGGAAATGATGGAGCTAAGCCGTGGGGTCGTGCGGGAAATCGCGGACCTGGTGGTCCATCCCCGCCACAAGGAAGACGTGCGCCGGATCGTGGCCTTCTGTCATGCCGAAAAGATCCCCATCTATGTCTTCGCAGGCGGCTCATCGGTGACCCTGGGCCTGCGGCCGGCATGCGGCGGCATTACCCTGGTGATGAGCACCCACATGAACCGCTTTCTGGAACTCAACGAGGACAACCAGACGGCGCGGGTCCAGCCCGGGATCCTTGGGCCGGCCTACGAGGACGCCCTCAACCGGGCCCCGGAACGGTTCCGGACCCGTCGCCGCTACACCGGCGGGCACTTCCCGCAATCGTTCGAATACTCCACCGTGGGGGGGTGGGTGGTCACGCTGGGCTCGGGACAGGCTTCCACCTATTACGGCGATGCGGCCGATCTTGTGGTAAGCCAAGAGTATGTGACCCCGACCGGCGATTTTAAAACCCTGGACTTTCCAGCCACGGCTACAGGGCCCAAGATCAACGACCTGATGAAGGGCAGCGAGGGCTGCTTCGGCATCCTGGTGGAGGTCACCATGCGGGTCTTCCGCCATATGCCCGCCAATCGACGCCATTTCAGCTTCATGTTTCCCACCTGGCTGTCGGCGGTCGAGGCCAGCCGTGAAATCGCCCAGGGGGAGTTCGGACGGCCGGCGGTCTATCGCATCTCCGACCCCGAGGAAACCGATCGGGGACTCAAGCTCTATGGCATTCCCGCCCTGGTCGACCGTATCTTGCGCAAGCGGGGGTTCGATCCCCAGCAGCGCTGCCTGTGCCTGGGCAGCGTAGAAGGCGACGGCGATTATACCCGCCTGGTCAAGCGCAAGATCCGCCGGATCGCCCGGCGATACGGAGCCGCCTATCTGGGGGGCTATGGCAGCCGCAAATGGGCCCGGACCCGCTTCCGTGAGCCTTACATGCGTGAGGATCTAAACGATTTCGGCATCACAATCGACACTTTGGAAACCGCCGTGACCTGGGAGCGCCTGATGGATCTGCACCGCGGCGTACGTGATTTCATCAAGGGACGGCCGCAGACCATTTGCATGGCCCATGCCTCGCATTTCTACCCCCAGGGAACGAATCTTTACTTTATCTTCGTGGGCCGCTTTGCAAGCGTCGACGACTACCGCGCTTTTCAGGCCGGTATCATCGACCGCATCCAGCGCCAGGGCGGATCGCTGAGCCACCATCACGGTGTCGGCCGCCTGATGGCGCCCTGGATCGAGACCCACCTCGGCCAGGCCCAGATGGACGTATTGCGGGCCGTCAAAAACCACCTCGACCCGCACCATATCATGAACCCCGGCGGTCAGCTGGGGCTGGACCTCGATCCGCAGAAGAGGCGTACGCCATGACCCGCGCCGCCTCGCGGGAGGATACGATCCTGGTCTTCGATGCCGGCACCCAGTCCATCCGCGCCGCGCTGATCGATTTGCAAGGCCATATCCACCGGATGGTGAAAACGCCCATCAGGCCCTATTTTTCGTCCCAGCCGGGATGGGCGGAGCAGGCACCCGACTATTTCTGGGAACAGCTCTGCGCCACCTCCCGCAAACTGCTGACCGCGGACGGGGTTGCGCTCGAGGGCATCGCCGGCGTGACCCTGACCTCCCAGCGCAACACCTTGATCAATCTGGACCAGGACGGTCGGCCGCTGCGGCCGGCCATCATCTGGCTCGATCAACGCAAGGCCGAACCGACCGGCAACCTCTCGCCCCTGTTTCGCGGGGTTCTCAGGGCGATCAACAAGCACACCCTGCTCGAACAGGCCGAGCGCGAATGCAAGTCCAACTGGATCCGCCAGCACCAGCCCGAAATCTGGGATAAGACCGCCAAGCTGCTGCTGCTCTCCGGCTTTCTGACCTTTAAACTGACCGGCGCCTACCGGGATTCGGCCGGCAACATGGTGGGCTACCTGCCCTTCGACTACAAGCGCCAGCAGTGGGCCCGGCCCGGGGATTTCAAGTGGAAGATCTTCCCTATGGACCCCGGGGTATTGCCCACCCTGGTGAACCCCGCCGCGCATCTGGGCCGGATCACCCGCCGGGCCGCCGAACAAACGGGGATCCCCGCAGGACTCCCGCTGGTTGCCGCCGCCACCGATAAGGCCTGCGAGGTGCTGGGCGCCGGGTGTCTGTCGCCCGAAGTCGCCTGTCTGAGCTACGGAACGACCGCCACGGTCAACACGGCCAATTCCCGCTACGTCGAGGTGCAGGCGTTCATGCCCCCCTACCCCAGTGCCCGACCGGGATTCTAC
>JASFTA010000279.1:0-4090 GCA_050114115.1 Desulfobacterales bacterium
GGGCGCAGCGATCTTGCGGCGCTGGGCAATTTGGAGGAATTTGCGGGCGTGGCGCTGCAGTCGCCCAACTTTTTCGGATGCATCGAAGATTTAAAAGCCGCCGACGAATTGATTCACGCCGACAAAAAGACCTTGATGATCGTCTGTTTCAGCGAGCCCCTGGCTTTCGGCCTGTATAAAAATCCGGGGAGCTTCAATGCGGACATCGTTTGCGGCGAGGGCCAAAGCCTGGGCATTCCGCGCGCTTTCGGCGGGCCCGGTTTGGGGGTTTTCACCGCCCGCAAGAAATACGTGCGCAGCATGCCGGGCCGGCTCATCGGACAAAGTCTGGACAAGGACGGCAAGCGGGGGTTCGTGCTTACCCTGGCCACCCGCGAGCAGCATATCCGCCGCGAAAAAGCCACTTCCAACATCTGCTCCAACCAGGGGCTGTGCGCCACAGCGGCCACCATGTACATGGCCATGCTGGGCGGCACCGGATTCCGGGAGCTGGCCGCCCTGAACCATGACAAGGCCGAGTATTTGAAAGCCGCGCTGCAAAAGGCCGGATTAACCGTCGCCTTCGATACCCCCACCTTTAATGAATTTGTCGTGCAATTTCCCACCGGCTCCCAGGCCACCTACCAGCATCTTCTAAACAAAAATTTCGTGGCAGGTCTGCCGCTGGAACCTTACTATCCCGAACTGAAGGATCATTACCTGTTGTGCGTTACGGAAACCAGCAGCAAAGCGCAGATGGATGCCTTGGTCAAGGAGGTTAAATCATGAAAGAACCCGTCGGTACAACCGGTCTGATATTCAATGAACCGCTGTTGTGGGAAAAGGGTGCCAAGGGCCGAAGCGGTTTCTCGCTGCCGCCGCGCGATGTCGCGTCCTGCCCCGTCGATGAAGAACTTCGTGGTGACGGCCCGGATTTTCCTGATCTGAGCGAACTGGATGTGGTGCGCCACTTCACCCGCCTGTCCCAGTGGAATTTCGGGGTTGACAGCGGCATGTATCCCTTAGGATCGTGCACCATGAAGTACAATCCCAAAATAAATGAAAGACAGGCCGCCCTGCCCGGACTCGCCGGTCCCCACCCCTTGCTGCCGCAGGAGCTCAGCCAGGGCGCCCTTAAGATGATGTATCGGCTGGAGCACTATCTCGCCGAGATTACCGGGTTGCCGGCCGTCACCCTGCAACCCGCCGCCGGGTCTCACGGGGAACTGGCCGGCATGATGGTGATCAATGCCTATCTGCTGAGCAAGGGCGAGAAGCGCTCCAAAGTGCTTATCCCGGACACGGCCCACGGCACCAACCCCGCCAGCGCGTCCCTCTGCGGTTTAAAATCCATTCCGGTCGCATCCAACGAGCAGGGCATCCTTTCACCCGAGAAGATTGCCGAACTCATGGATGACGACACGGCGGGTCTCATGGTCACCAACCCCAATACCCTGGGATTGTTCGAAGAGGATATCCGCAAGGTGACCGAGATCGTCCATGCCAAAGGCGGACTGGTTTATGGCGACGGCGCCAATATGAATGCGATCATGGGGATTGTGGACATGCAGAAAATCGGTTTGGATGTGATGCACCTGAACCTGCATAAAACCTTTACAACACCCCACGGGGGCGGTGGTCCCGGCAGTGGGCCCATATGTGTAACCGAGGCCCTGGAGCCGTTCCTGCCGGTTCCCCGGGTGATCGAAAAAGATGGCCGGTATGAGCTGTCGGAAGACTTTCCCCAATCGATCGGCAAACTGCATGCCTTCTACGGGAACTTCGGTATCCTGGTGAGGGCTTACAGTTATATTCTCTCCATGGGGGCTGACCTGAAAAAAGTGAGCCAGTATGCGGTCCTGAACGCCAATTATATCAAGGAAAGCCTCAAGGATGTCTACCATCTGGCTTACGACCGGCCCTGCATGCATGAGTGCGTCTTCAGCGACAAACATCAGGCGGCCCACGAAGTGAGTACCCTGGACATCGCCAAACGGTTGATGGAATACGGGTTTCATCCGCCCACCATTTACTTCCCGCTGATCGTTCACGGTGCCATCATGGTGGAGCCGACCGAAACGGAGTCCAAAGAGACGATCGATGCCTTCATCGACACCATGAAAACCATTGCCCGGGAAGCTCAGGATAGTCCCGAGCGGCTCCACGATGCGCCGCAAACGACCAAAGTCAGGCGCATGGATGAAACCGCCGCGGCCAGGAACCCGTGCCTTACGGGTTGATGAACCCGATGCGGCATCGCTGGGGGCTGGCTCTTTGCTGCCGACGATGCCGTGCGGTGGGCCCTGGAAATAGCATCCATGGATAAATCGACGAATTCAGATAACGATTGTCAGATCAGCGTTAAAAAGCCCGCCTGGCTTCGACGCCGTCTGCCGACCGGACCCGATTACGAACAGGTGCGCGGCCTGATCCGTAAAGGTCGCCTTCACACGGTCTGCCAGGAGGCCCAATGCCCCAACCAGTTTGAATGTTTCTCCGCGCGCACCGCCACGTTTTTGATTTTGGGATCGAAATGCACGCGCAGCTGTCGTTTCTGTGCGATTGACGGCGGGCCCTGTGACCCTCCGGATCCAGACGAACCGGCCCGGGTGGCCATGGCGGCCCAGCGGATGAACCTGCGCTACGTTGTCGTGACCTCGGTGACGCGCGACGATCTTCCGGACGGCGGCGCCGGCCTGTTTGCCGAAACCATTCGTCGAATCCGCCGCCTGAGCGCCGCTATGGTGATCGAGGTCTTGATCCCCGATTTTCAGGGGGACCCGCAGGCGCTGGAGGCCGTTTTACAAGCCGGTCCCCATGTCTTGAACCACAATATCGAAACCGTCCCGCGCCTCTATGCGACGGTGCGCCCGGAGGCCGTCTACGAACGCTCTCTGGAACTCTTGTCGCGCGTGAGCGCCTTTGACCCACCCATTCCCGCCAAATCGGGTCTCATGCTCGGGCTCGGTGAAACATCCCCTGAAGTCAGGGACACGCTGAGGGATATCCATGCGACGGGGTGTAAAATTTTGACCCTGGGGCAATATCTGCAGCCCTCCAAGCGCCACCTTCAGGTAAAACAGTTCGTTACCCCCGAAGAATTTGATCGCTGGCGCGATAAAGCCCTTGAAATTGGTTTCGCCGAGGTTGTCAGTGGTCCATTCGTGCGCAGTTCCTACCACGCCCAAGAACTCTATCAGGCGCTGACCGATTGACGATTGGTGGCACCTGATGCAGACGGAGGAAGACATGTCGAAGAAATTTCTGCTCACCGCTTTCTGCAAGGATCGGCCCGGTATCGTGGCCGAGATTTCCGAGCTGATCTATGTCAACGGCTGCAATTTGGAAGATTCGGCCATGACGAATCTGGCCGGCGAGTTCGCCATTCTCTTGTTGTTTTCGTCCCCGGCGACGGCCGACCAAGCAGCTTTACAGGAGAAGCTCTCCGCGGAATGCCGCCGATTGGAAAGGGAGAAGGGCATCACCGCTTTTATCCGACCGGTGCGTGCCGAAGCACCCCAACCGAAGGCGGATATCGCCACCCGCACCATTCATGTGCACGGCGAGGACCAGGCCGGTATCGTTTTTAAAATAAGCCGTTATCTGGCCGATAACCAGATCAACATCCGGACCTTGAACTCGGAAATCAAGTTGTCGCCGGAAAGTGGGGCGGCCTTCTACAGCATGACGCTTACGGTTGAAATCCCTCCCCAGATATCCATAGGCACCCTGGAAGACGGACTCAGTCAAATTGGGGAACAATTGAATGTCGACGTCACCGTCGATTGATCCCCCCAGGCGTTTTCCACCGGAAACACAGGTGCCGGGCACGCACAGGCTTCCTTTTCGGCCTGGTCACGGACGGCCGATTGTCAGGCGCTTCGGGCAAGGTACCCTTTGCCATTCACTGCACGCCGGAGGCTTTCTGCAGCGGCATGCTCGCCAAAGTTCAGGATGATGACCTCATTCGGATGGATGCCCACGACAACGTTCTGGAACTCAAGGTGGATGAGCGTGACCTGGCCGATCGCGAATACGCGCCCCCTGACCTCGCATCCCACCGCTACGGTCTGGGCCGTAAGATCTTTGCTCCGTTGCGCAAGGATCTGCT
>JASFTA010000280.1:0-4088 GCA_050114115.1 Desulfobacterales bacterium
GTGACTTGGAATTTATCGCCGTTTTGTTACTCCTCCATCTACCATATAAACACTACCCGTGCAGTAGCTACTTTCATCACTTGCAAGAAAAAGCATTGGCTGCGCAATTTCCTGTGGAGTGGCATAGCGTTTCAGCGGGACCCGTTGTAAAAAGTCTCGTTTGCCTTCCTCTGCTTCGCCAGGCGATATCTGTTCCTCTAAAGAGTGCATCATTCGCGTTTCTGTGAAGCCAGGATTAACGGTGTTGACGCGAATGCCCATCGGGGCACACTCGGCTGCTGCTGAACGCATTATTCCAATGACAGCGTGTTTGCTTGCTACATAGGCCGAGAACCCTGGACCACCGCCGACGCCTGCTATCGAGGATGTGATGACAATGCTGCCTCCCCCGCGTTTTTGCATTTCTGGAATGACGTATTTTAGTCCTAGCCAAACACCTCGCACATTGACGGCCATCACTCTGTCAAATGTCTCAATAGTGTAATCGGTAATGGGCTTAAATTCACCTCCGATACCAGCATTGTTAATGAAGACATCAATGCCACCATAACGTTCAACGGCCGTACGGGTGTAATTTTGGACTTGTTCCGGCTGAGTAACGTCGGCCACAGCATAGCTTACGGCATCACCGCCGATTGCAGCCACAGCCTCCTGAAGGGCCTGTTCATCAAGATCAACAAGCAATACTTTCGCTCCTTCTTGAACAAAAAGGGTGCTGGTCGCAAGCCCTATGCCTCCTGCTCCTCCGGTAACAATTGCTATCTTTTCTGCCAATCGCGCCATTATTTCTCTCCTGCGAATCAATTTCTGCGAATGGTTAAGCCTAATTTCTGTTCGCCCCAACCTGCCTAACGAACTAGAGTTTTTGCAAAAACGATGAAAACACAGAAACCCGATAGCGCATCTCCGGGTTTATCCGCTGGTGCGGAGCGGCGGGGTGTGCCGGCTGAAGGAAATGGAAGCCATCGCAATTTGGAAATGCCTTCCCGATACAGAAAGCTGTTATCAGGGAAACCTCATAATGACAAGGGCATACAGGTCGTAGCGCCGAGGCTACGTCGTTAAACAGTCATGCGTCAGGCAGACGCATGACTGTTATGAAAACCGCTTTACAGTCTTCTGCTAATTGGCCCGAAAACTAATGGCGACGGATATGTTAGCCCGAGCTAATGGGGGCTTCAGCGGTAAACGCTTTTTCGATGGCCTACCTTGACGACCCAGTTCGTTAACTCTTTATCCTGGATTGAATAGACAATCCGATATTTCCCCTGCCGGATAAGGTAGAGTTCCTGATCAGAGAGTTTTTCACAACCGGAAGGGCGAGGTTCCGCACCGAGCCGCTCGATACGGGATAGGATCCTTTTCAAATCTGCTTTGGCAATCCTGCGAATATCTTTCCATACCGATTCTTTGAAATAGATTTCATATCCGGCCATCGTTTCGAAGCCTTTTGACCATTTCGGCATAACTGATCAGCGATTCATCAGCTCTTTCCTCATACGCCTTAATGTCTTCGGCATCCTCGGCGAGCGCCTCCTTGACGGCCGTATTGACCAGCTCGGAAATCGACTTGGAGGTTTCGATTGATTTTAATTTCAGTGCTTTGTGTATATCAGGCTCAAAATAGACCGTGGCGCGTTTGGCGGGTGTTGCCATCATGTCACCTCCTAAGATGATGTAAAATAATAACGCTTAGGCGTTTTAACGTCAAATTAGCTAAAAGGTGTGACAATATTTCGATTTCGAACCCCGTCAGCAAGGATAGATTTTGACGCCTGAAGGGCCGCAGCAGATTCGCACTCGCAGGCATTTTCCAAGTCGCTTAAAAGCAAGCATCAGGCAGGCAAGGCGCGTTTCGAAGCGGGACGCGCAGCAACCATGCTGGTTGTGAGCACGCCCGCAAGGACAGCAACGCCGCATGGCGGACTTAGGCGCCGCTTTTCAGCGCCCTGACGGCTACGTCAAGGACCGGCAATGAGTGAGAATGCCGCCAGGGGGCAAAAGATACCCTTATAGCAGTATCGCCCCTTTAGGAAGGGTAGATTTTAATTATGGACAAGGCCGCAGACATCTGACACCCGCAGGCGTAGTCGATCTACGCCGAGGACGGGCAGATGTCGAGAACACAGTCCAGGATTAAAAGATGCCCTTCCTAAAGGGGCGATCGGTAAAGGCGGAGACTATTGGACACAACCGAAATACTGCTGAAGGCCATGGCCAGAGCGGCCAGGATGGGATGGAGCTGGCGCAGCATCATGGGCAGGCCCTCGAAGGGATAGAGTACGCCGGCCGCCACCGGGATGAGGAGCACATTGTAGCCGAAGGCCCAGAAGAGATTCTGGCGGATGGTGCGCAGGGTGGCCCGGCTCAGCCCGATGGCGCGCACGATGCCTGTGAGGCTCCCGCTGGAAAGGATCACGTCGGCCGTTTCGATGGCCACATCGGTGCCGGTGCCGATGGCCAGGCCCACGTCGGCCTGGGCCAGGGCCGGGGCGTCGTTGATGCCGTCGCCCACCATGCCAACCTTGAGCCCGCCGTCCTGCAGTCGCTTGACCCGTAGGGATTTTTCGTCTGGACGCACCTCGGCTTCGACCGCGTCGATCCCCAGATAGGTGGCAATCGCGCTTGCTGAAGCGCGGTTGTCGCCGGTGAGCATGACAACTTCGAGTCCCATTTCTTTGAGATTGCCGATGGCTTCGGCCGAATCCGCTTTGAGGAAATCAGATACCGCCACCAGCCCGCAGACCTCCCCCTCCCGCGCAACCACCATGACCGTTTTACCCTCGGCCTGCAGGACTTTAATCGTATCCTCCGCGCCATCCATACTAAATGCCTGTTCTTCGAACCAGCGGGGCTTGCCGATCATAACAATTTGCCCATCGATTGTTGCTCTGACCCCGGCACCGCCGGTGGCTTCGAAATCGCTTAGTGGCTGCAGATCCAGCCCTTCGGCTTCGGCCTGGGCCACAATGGCCCGGCCCAGGGGATGTTCGGAGCCCTTTTCGACGGAGGCGGCCAGCCGCAGCAGAGCATGCCGGTCACCCGCAAATGCGTCCAGGGCGATAAAATCGGTCACCCGGGGCTTGCCTTCGGTGATCGTACCGGTCTTGTCCAGCACCACGGTATCCAGACGGGTGGCCTGCTCCAGAGCCGTGCTGTTTTTGAACAGGATACCGCCCTCGGCCGCCTTGCCGGTGCCGGCCATGATGGCCGTGGGGGTGGCCAGCCCCAGCGCGCAGGGGCAGGCAATCACCAGCACCGCCACCAGCCGGATCATGGCGGGAACGAAATCACCGCTCAAACCCCACCAGATCCCGAAAGTGATCAGCGCCACCACGATGATGGCCGGCACGAAAACAGCCGCCACACGGTCGGCCACGGCCTGGATCGGGGCCTTGCTGCCCTGGGCCTCCTGGACCAGGCGGATGATTTGGGCCAGAGCGGTATCGCGCCCCACCCGGGTGGCCCGGAAGCGAACCAGCCCCTGCCCGTTGATGGTACCGGCCGCCACCGAATCGCCGGCTTTTTTGTCCACCGGGATGGGCTCGCCCGAAAGCATGGATTCGTCCACGGCGCTCTGGCCCTCGGTGACGATACCGTCCACCGGAATGCGTTCGCCGGGGCGCACCAGCAGAATGTCGTCCACGACGATCCGGGTGACCGGGACGTCCACTTCCACTCCCGCCTCGATACGCGTCGCGGTCTTGGGCCGCAGGCCGATAAGTCTGCGGATGGCGCTGCCGGTCTTGCCCTTGGTGCGCGCTTCCAGCATCTTGCCCAGTTTGATCAGGGTGATGATGACGGCCGAAGTCTCAAAATAGACATGATCACCGGCCGCCGGCCAGAGCAGAACGGCCATGGAGTAGAAGTAGGCCACCGAGGATCCCATGGCCACGAGGACATCCATGTTGGCCGTGCGGTTGCGCAGGCTGCGCCAGGCCCCGGTGTAGTAATCCCCGCCTGTGTAGAACTGCACCGGGGTCGCCAGCAGGGCAAAAAACCAGTTGACCCAGGGGGCATGGCTCCAGGCGCCCACCAGGGTGAAATCGCGGGCCATGCTCAGGACAAAGAGCGGCAGCGCGAAAACC
>JASFTA010000281.1:0-4083 GCA_050114115.1 Desulfobacterales bacterium
GAGCTGGACAAGGTTGTGCCGCGCTACGACGGCCTGATGTCCATGGCCTGCGGCGCCGGCGTGCAGCTGATGGCCGAACGCTACCCGGACAAACCGATCTTCCCGGCGGTCAACACGATTGCCATCGGGGTCGATCGGCAGATCGGAATCTACGAAGAACGCTGCCGGGCCTGTGGGGAATGCGTGCTGGGCTATACCGGGGGTATCTGTCCCATTAGCCGCTGCGCCAAAGGGCTCTTCAACGGTCCCTGCGGCGGTACCAACAAGGGCAACTGTGAGGTCAGCAACGATATTCCCTGCGCCTGGCAGGATATCTACGAGCGCCTCAAAGAGCAGAACCGCGTAGCGGACATCTTGAAGATCAAGCCGGCCATGCAGTGGCAGAACCAGACCCGGCGCATGGTCGTCCAGGACGAGTATGCCGCGCGCTACGAAGACAAAAAATAGCCATCAGGTTGGCATTACCCGGGATAACCGGGTCTCCAATACAAGTCTCCAATAAAACCGGACAAAAAAACCCCGAGAGGCCTCTCTCGGGGTTTTGCATTTTTAGAGCGTAGCGGTCGGAGATCTAACTGTCGGCGCTGAGCTTCACGGCGCAGACCTTGAGCTCGGGAATGCCGGATATCGGGTCCAGAGCGGCGTTGGTCAGTTTGTTGGCCGCCGCCTTGGCGTAGTGGAAGGGGATGAAAACCGTTCCATCCACCGCTTGCTGAGATACCTTGACGAGGGCATTGATGGTGCCCCGCCGGGAGGCGATGTTGACCCGCCCGCCGTCGCTGATGCCGTAGGTCGCGGCATCCCGCGGCGAGATTTCCACAAAGCTCTCCGGCGCCCGGTCCATGAGGCCCTCCGATCGCATGGTCATGGTGCCGGTGTGATACTGGTAGAGCACCCGCCCGGTGGTGAGATAGAGCGGGTATTCCGCGTCGGCCGTCTCGGCCGGCGGCTGCCAGTCGATGGCATGGAACATCCCTTTGCCGCGCGTAAACTGGGCGCTGTGCAGAATCGGTGTGCCCGGATGCTCCTCATTCAGGCAGGGCCAGTGCAGCCCCTCCACCTCGATGCGTGCGTAGGTGATGCCGGCGTAGGACGGGGTGACCTGCCGAATCTCCTCGAAGATGGCCTCGGCATTGTCATAGGCCATGGGATAGCCCATGCGCGTGGCGATTTCGCCGATGATTTTCCAGTCGTCCCAGGCCTCGCCCGGGGCCTCGACCGCTTTGCGCACGCGCTGGACGCGCCGTTCCGAGTTGGAAAAGGTGCCTTCCTTTTCGGCAAAGCAGCGCCCGGGCAGGACCACGTCCGCTTTCTCGGCGGTTTCCGTCAGGAAAATGTCCTGAACGACCATGAGATCCAGGTTGGCGAGACTGGCCTCGGCGTGGTTGATATCCGGGTCCGAGACCAGCGGGTTCTCGCCGATGACGTAGAGCGCCTTGAGACGGCCGTCATGGGCCGCCGGGATCATCTCGGTGGCTTTCATGCCCAGATCGAGGGATACGCCCTCCACCCCCCAGGCCGTTTCCATCTTACGCCCCACTTCTTCGCTGTTGACCGGCTGGTAGGCGGTATAGACATTGGGCAGGCCCCCCATGTCGCAGGCGCCCTGCACATTGTTCTGGCCGCGCAGGGGGTTCACGCCCCCGCCGGGCATGCCCAGGTTGCCGCACAGCATGGCCAGGTTGGCCAGGGATTTGACATTGTCCGTGCCGCTGGTGTGCTGGGTGATGCCCATGCAGTAAACGATGCTGGCCACCTTGGCGCCGGCATACATGCGGGCGGCTTCGACCAGTTGGTCGGCCGGGATGCCGCTGATTTCCTCCACATAGGCGGGCGTGTATTTCTCGACGGCCGCCTTGAGGTCCTCGAAGCCTTCGGTACGCTCGTCGACAAAAGCCTTGTCGTGAAGGTCTTCCTTCAGGATGACATGCATCATCCCGTTGAGCCAGGCCACGTCGCTTCCCAGATTTTGACGCAGATAGATGTCGGCAAAGCCCGCAATCTTGATATAACGGGGGTCCACCACGATCAGTTTGGTGCGGCCGGCTTCCACGGCCCGTTTGATGCCGGCGGAGATAACCGGATGATTTTCCGTCGTATTGGAGCCCGTGATCAGGATCACATCGGCCTTTTCAACACAGGCGATGGTATTCGTCATGGCGCCACTGCCGAATGCTGCGGCCAGACCGGCCACGGTGGAGCTATGTCAGAGACGGGCGCAATGGTCCACATTGTTGGTTTTGAGCACCGCCCGGGCGAACTTCTGGGCCAGGTAGTTTTCTTCGTTGGAAACGCGGGCCGAGGTGAGCAGACCGATGCTGTTGGCGCCGTGATCTTCCTTGATCTGGTTTAACTTACCTGCCACGAAATCCAGGGCCTCTTCCCAGGTGGTTTCCTCCAAATGGCCGTTTTTGCGCACCAGGGGCCTGGTCAAACGGTCGGGTGAATGAATGAAATCGTATCCAAACCGGCCTTTGACGCACAGGCTGCCGTAGTTGGGAGCCACATCCTCCACTCCCGTGACCTTGACCACCTGATTGTCGCGGACGTGCAGGTGGAGCTGGCAGCCCACGCCGCAATAGGTGCAGGTCGTGCGGACCGGTTCGGTCTCCCAGGGGCGGACGTCGTAGCGCGGGGTTTTCTCCACCAGGGCGGCCACCGGGCAGGCCTGGACGCACTCACCGCAGAAGACGCAGTCGGAATCCTTGAGCGGTTTGTCGCCGGCGGCGATGATCTTGGTTTCGGCCCCCCGGAAACCGAAACTGATGGCCTTGTTGACCTGGATATCGTTGCAGGCCTGAACACAGCGCCCGCAGAGAATGCAGCGCGAAAAGTCCCGCACGATCATGGGATTGACGTCTTCGAGCGGGTAATGGATCTCGGTGCCCGGGTGTCCCTCGCCAGTGACCTGATAGTGATAGGCCAGGTCTTGCAGCCGGCAGTCGCCCCAGGTGGGGCAAAGCTTTTCGCTGCGGTCCCCTTCTTCGACCGCCAGTTGGAAAGCGGTCCAGTCTCGTTCGTCGGAACCCCGGGCGGCGCAATTGTGGTTGCCCGAGGCCAGCATCAGTTTGAGAATCGTGCGGCGCGCTTCCACGACCGGAGCCGATTCGGTGCGAATGACCATGTTCTTGCCGGCCGGCGTGGCACAGGCCGCCAGGAGCGTGCGGGCGCCTTCCACTTCCACCATGCAGATCCGGCAGGCACCGGTGGGCGTGGCGCCTTTGAGATGGCACAGGGTGGGGATATCGATGCTGTTGCGTCGGGCCACCTCCAGGATGGTCTCACCAGGTTCAAAGGTGAATTCGTTACCGTTCATCACCAGAATGTTTGGGTCCGCCATGACGTTCACACTCTCCTCTAGGGCAGGTTGGCAATCCCGGCACAGGCCGGGCGGGGCAGGTGTGCAAGACTTAAAGCTCTATAGAATCCGCCTGCAATTGTCAACGGAGGAAAGTGGTTTGTCGGCGTGCGCGCGGGCGACCCTCCAACGGTAGACCAGGGCACCGACAAGGGCGCCGGAAGCATCGGCCACCAGATCCCAGGGATCGGCGTTGCGGCCGGGAACGAAAGACTGATGGATCTCGTCGCTGAGACCATAGAGGGCGGCGAACAACGCCGCCGCCCCTGGCAGCCCATGAGCGCGATCGGCGAAGGGCAGGGTGGCGAAGGCCCGGGCGGCGAGAAAGGCCAGCAGGGCATAGACGGCGAAATGGGCCAGTTTGTCGAGACCGGGCAGGTGGGGTATCCGGGGCGGCAGCGGCCCCGAGGACTGCAAGAAAATCAAGAGACAAAGGCCGATCAGCAACAGCCATGGCATAAGGATTTCACGCCACCACCGCATTTTGAAACCGCCCCTTTCATCCTGCCGTCCGCGTCAGCGCAACCGTTGACGTATCGCTGAATTCGCGCCGGCCCAAAGCCCCTCTGTTGGGCCACATGGCAGCCTCATTAAAGGTCCAGATCCAACTGGCGTTCGCGAATCTGGGCGACCGCTTTTTCAAGAAAGACTTCCCGTTCGAGGCCGTAACGGACATTGCCGTCCAGGGTTCGCACGGAAAGCGCACCAGAGGCCTGTTCCTTGGC
>JASFTA010000282.1:0-4074 GCA_050114115.1 Desulfobacterales bacterium
CGCCCTGGAGTCACGCGGCAACGCTTATCAGAAGAATGGCCGGATCGACGCCTCGATCCAAGATTACACCCAGGCCATCGAACTGCTGCCGCGCCAGAAGAACATTCAGTTCGTCTACCATAATCGGGGGTGGTCCTGGATCAGCAAGCAGCGCTATGACAATGCCATCGATGACTTCGGCATGGCGCTGGCGCGGGATGAGGATTTCGCGGCCGCCTATTACGGTCGGGCCATGGCCTGGTATCAGCAAGGCGATTACCAGCGTGCCGCCATCGATGCCAAGCAGGCCGTCAAACACGACCCTGCCAAGAAAAGCTACGACGATCTTTTGTTCGACATCCGGGCGGCCATGAGCAAGCCCTAACCCCAGGGATGCCCTTTCGGATGAGGATCAGCCTCGATGGCGACTTGCGGGCCACGGGTCGGTTCAGCGGACCGTGGCCCGGGGCGGCCCGTCGGTAAACTGTATGGCAATCCCGTTGTTTTCGATGCGAACGATTTTACCGATTCGCTTCTGCTCCTTACCGTCCCGGGCCAGAACACCCGCCACGATAACGGCCTCGCCGATCTGGAACCGACCACGGGCCTGAATGAAAGTCCCTCCGGCACTCATATCCTTGAATTTACCGTCGTATAGCTGCTGATTGGCGGAAAAAAAGGTGGATTCGGCACAGGGCCAGCGTGTGTACGCGCGATTCTCCGGGCCCCGCCAGCGCAAGGCTTTTTGTGGTCGTGTGCTGTTTGAGGCGTTCATGATTTCCCTCGCATGCAAAATGTTTCCGGGTAGGCCCCGGATGCGGCGGCGGCCTGCGCCGCGACACCGACCAGCAGGGCCACAATTAGCATCGGCACGAAACAGGCCGGGCGAAGTTGGCATTTAGGTTTGTTCATTGGACCGCCCCTTCCAGCCGCCGGAGGCGTCCCCCAGCGTCGTGGCCAGCGGTCGCCACTGCATCATGTGCGGCGTCAGCGATTTGAGGCGTAAGATCCGGTGGCAATGGCCGCACACGTAAATCCGCCCCAGCAGGGCTTGCGGGATGGTTGTGTTGGTTTGTTTACAGCTGGGGCATTTGATCTGCATGGCGGCCCTCCGATCGATTTAATGACGATGTGCAATCAGGCCTAATCAAATTTTGTGCCATGTATGGTTTTTTCGAAGAGGCGGGGTGGGAACGGCTTAATTTGCTGAGGATTGCGGGAATCGGGCGGCTCGCCGCAGCGGCGAGGCTTCGTCGGACACCGGGACCTATGCCCCGGTTGGTGGGGGATATCCCCGGGCGGGATGATCCGTTGCCGGAGGTTGAGGGGCGGTAGCACCGGTGCTTTCGCAGCGATCGTCCCTGATACCAAGGGTCAAGTTTGAGCGAAAACCCTGGAAACGATCTGTGCTGTGGCCAACCTGTGCCGGGGTCATCTGCCCGGCAGGGGGCGATCGGCCATTTTTTCCAGGCGGTAGCGGAGGGTGTCCCGCGAAATACCCAGCAGGCGGGCGGCTTTCGTTTTGTTGTTGCCGGCGGTCTCAAGGGCCGAAAGAATCAAACGGCGTTCGACTTCTTCCAGGTGCAGACCGGTCGGCGGAACTTTCCACGCACCGTCGGCCGGAGGGGCGGTGGTTTCCAGGAGCGTCAGATCGTCGGCATCGATCTGGGAGCGGTCGAGGAATATGAGGGCACGCTCGATACAGTTGCTCAACTCGCGGACGTTGCCCGGCCAATGATAGTCGAGGAGTTTCCGGCGCGCGGCGGGCGTGAAGCCGGAAACCCGGCGTTTGAGTTCGATGTTGAAGAGCTTGAGCAGATGATCCGCAATCAACAGCAGGTCTTCATCCATCTCACGCAAGGGCGGCAGGTTGAGAGCGGCCACGTTAAGGCGGTAGTAGAGATCCTCGCGAAAGCGCCGCGCGGCGACTTCGGCGGCCAGGTTGCGATTTGAAGCCGAGATGATGCGCGTCTGAACCGATATGCTTTTATTGCTCCCCAGACGGCGAAAAGTCTTGGTTTCGATGACCTTCAGAAGTTTGGCCTGCAGGTTGAGCGGCAGTTCACCGATTTCGTCCAGAAACAGGGTGCCGCCCCGAGCTTCCTCGAGCAACCCGGCCCGGGAGGCCGTGGCGTGGGTAAAGGCCCCTTTTTCATAACCAAAAAGCTCCGCTTCGATCAGGTTTTCCGGTAGGGCCGAGCAGTTGATGTCGACAAAGGGCGCATCGGCGCGAAAGGAGCTATAGTGAATGATGCGTGCGGCCAGGCTTTTGCCGACCCCGCTTTCGCCCGTCAGCAATACGGTGGTCTGGGGGGCCTCGCTGATTTTGGCGATGGCCGTGCGGACCTTGCGGATGGCGGGGGAATCCCCCAGCAGGCTTTCCTCGATATGACGGCTTCCAAACAGGCGGCTGTGGGTGAGCAGCAGCAGTTCGTATTTCTGTTGGTTGAATTCTTGGATCAGACGGGCCTTGTCGCTGACATCCTCGACAATCAGAAGACCTTCGCCATCGAAACCGCCGGGCAGAACAGTTAAATCGTAGTAAAAGAGTTCGCCCCGGCGATCGTGCCGGCTGATATACTCGAAATGAAAACCATCGCTTCGGCCCGCCAGAACCGCCTCCACCGCATCTTCGCTGCCGACCAGTTCCGGAAACAGCTCCGCGAGACTTTGCTCTCCTGACGGCCAATTCAATTGAGTCGCCAGGCCGGCGGCGGCTTGATTGCGCTTGACCACGACCTGTTGGGCATTGAAACCGAAAAGGGCCAAGCCCTTGTAGTCCGCATATGCGCTGAGAGATGATGTCATGGGAAACGTGCCGAGCGATCGATGCCGGCGTTCTGCCGGGATATATGGGGTTGTGTGGCCCTAGCGCCGGTCGTCGGTTTGGCTGGGCGCGGCGTGATGGCCAGGCCCGCAACCGCAACGGGTCCAACCTGGCACAGGCCAGGGTTTTAGTCAACTTGAGGTTCGTTGGCAGGTGCTGGTGTTCGGCTGGGGACATTGGCCCGGGGGCGCCCTTGCGGTATGGCGCTTGTCTACGGGAGAGGATTAAGGTTTCGGGATGGCGCGCTAACGCTTCTATGGGCCATCCCTGCACATCGATTGGAGGGATTACCGTGCTGGTTGACAAGGCGCCCGCAGCAAGTAGCCGCCGGCGAGAACCTGATCAGGTTCTAATAGGTCTGATAGAGCGCCAGGACGTTCGACAAGCCGGGGCGGACCGCAAGTCGGTTGCTGGCTGTGCGGCGGACATCCTTCGCGTTGAGCCCCAGCCATTCATTCGCGGCCTGGAGGTCCCGGAAAACTTCGATGCGCAAGTCATGGTGGGAGCAAAGCATCTCATACATGCGGCACATGCCAAAGGTGAGGTTGTTCACGGCCACGAAGGCCTGACGCGAGGGAGGTCGGAAGATCGACTGCACGCTGGTGATCCGGATGACTTCCGGTGTCAGCCGGCAAGCTTCGACCGAACGAAAATCCAGGAGTTGGTCGGAGTCGGCTTCCAACGTCGGATGGTTGCGAAGCCGCTCATGATGTCGCATCCAGTCTTGATCGGTCAGTACGGTATCCGCCGTGGTGAAAACAACCCTCAGTGATCGGTCGATGGTGCTAGCGATCGGCATGGCATCCTCTTCTGACAGCAGTGTTTAGGGCATAATCCGTTGGTCGCAAGATCAAAGCAAAGACCGTTTAAATTCATCTCAATATGGATTACGGTCAACCTGCCACTCTCGTTTATCAAATATTGTGCCAGTTCGAGGTGGCGTGCGGCCTCGACGGCTTTCTCCAGCAATTTAGCGGGGGTAGGTCATTCACGCGGTTACGGGGCGTCAAGCCGTTGGAACGTTGGGCGGGGCAAATCCCGCGATGGATGGTGGTATGGCCCGTTTGTTGCGATTCATCGGGTTGATTGGCCCCCCTGAAACGCACGGGCCCAACCGCCTCAAGGGCGGGGTATGGCGATTGTGCGCCGGCCGCTGTTTGGGGAGGGCGGCAGGGCGCTGTGCCCTGGCACGTGACGATTGGACCTTGAAAAGGCTTCGGCGCGTGTATTATAATGGGTCTCCTTATTCCAACGGGATTCCTGGCAAG
>JASFTA010000283.1:0-4074 GCA_050114115.1 Desulfobacterales bacterium
CAGCGACGAGCGGCGCCGGGCAACCAAAACGAAAAGCGAGAGGCTTCGATAAAGGCTCAAGGTCAAGGCGTGCAAAACCTGAGGAATGAAGCGTACTATATGTACGCTGGAATGACGAAGGTTGCCGCACAACGCCGAGATTGAGCCTTTAGCGAAGCCGACCAAGTAGACATATGGCTCCTAAGGCATACAGGCAGCTGCGCTTCGGTGACTGGGCCCTGAAACTCGGGTTCATGACCCAGGACGATCTCAAATACATCCTCTCCAAGAAAAACATCTCCAAGCAGATGATCGGTCAGTTGTGCCTGGAGGAAGGCTTGATCGACGGCGAGGACCTGGCGCAAATCATGGCAGCCCAGTTCTCGTACCGCTATGTCAAAGTCGACGGCCAGATCCCAGAGGAACTCGTGGACATGGTGCCGCTGGATCTGATGGCCCGCTACAAATTCGTCCCTTTCAAGAAGCAGGGGGATCAGCTGACGATTGCCATGGCAGAACCCAAACACCTGCTGAAACTGGTGGACGAACTGGAAATGCTGACCGATCTGGAAGTCACCGCCGTGGTCGCCAGTGAACAAAATATCAAAAGGGCCATCCATCGGATCCAGAAATCCCGCAAGATCATCGATGCCACAAGCGACGGCATGCAACTGTCCGTCGTCAAAGAATCGGACAAGGGCGAATACATCCTCAGTGCCGAGAAAGTCTCCACCGAAGAAAGTCCGATCGTCAAACTGGTCGACACGACGATTCTGGACGCCATCAACAAACGCTCCAGCGATATCCATATCGAGACCACCGCCAAAGGCATCATTATTCGCTACCGCATCAACGGCATGCTTCACCAGGCCACCAACCCCATCGACGCCAAACACCAAAGCCCCATTATATCGCGCATCAAAGTGATGGCGGAACTGGACATTTCCGAAAAACGCATCCCCCAGGACGGGCGTTTCAAGCTCAAAGTCTCGGAGCGCTTTATCGACTTCCGCATTTCGATCCTGCCGACGATCTTCGGTGAAGATGCCGTCATCCGCATTCTTGACCGGGAAAATATCGCCGGCCGACGCGGTGATTTTCGCCTCGACGGTATCGGCTTTGCCGAGTACGAACTGCTGCGGATTCGCCGAATGATCAACGCCCCCTATGGCATGTTCCTGATGACCGGGCCCACCGGCAGCGGCAAAACCACCACCCTTTACGGCGCCCTGTCGGAAATCAACCACAAGGACACCAAAATCATCACCATTGAAGACCCGGTCGAATATCAGTTGGAAGGCATCGTTCAGATCCCGGTCAACGAAAAAAAAGGCCTCACGTTCGCCAAGGGCCTCCGGTCGATTCTGCGCCATGACCCGGATAAAATCCTGGTGGGTGAAATCCGGGATCCGGAAACCGCGCAGATTGCGCTGCAGTCGGCGCTAACCGGTCATATGGTCTTTACCACCGTGCATGCCAACCGTTCTTTTGATGTCATCAACCGCTTCACCCACATGGGCATTCAGCCGGACAACCTGATGGCCGCCTTGAATTGTATTGCCTCCCAGCGCCTGATTCGCACCTTGTGCGAATGCAAAATCCGCTATACACCGGAAGAGGCCGAGCTGATGGAATCCGGGCTCTCGCCCAAGATGGTGAAGGGCTACGAGTTCTATGCGGCCAAGGGCTGCGAGCGCTGTCAGGGCACAGGCTACCGGGGCCGCAAAGCCGTCATCGAAATCATGGAGATGGACGATGAGATGCGCGAGATGTTTATAACCCGCGCCGCGATCACCCAAATCAAACAGATGGCCCGCGAATCCGGCACCATTTTTCTCCGTCGTGCCGCCCTGCAGGAGGTATTCAACGGCGTGACCACCCTCCGGGAGGCCAATCGTGTAACCTTCGTCGAGATGGATGATTAAACCGTGCGTTGGACGTTGAAAAAAAGCCTGGCCGGTTTGGAAATCGGTCCCAAAGCCGTCAAATTGGCGATAATCGAGCGAGCTCGCGCGAACTGGCACCTAGTGCATTGGGCCAGTGCCCCCCTGCCCGAGGATACCGTCAAGCCGGCCTTCAAATCACCCAACATCGTTCGGCGCGAAGATTTCAGGGCGGTCATCCAAAGCCTGATTGAAGGCTGCCCGAGCCGCATTGCCTCGGCCGGGCTCTCGCTGCCGAGCGAGATTATCCGCATCCTGATTCGAGGCTACCCGAAATTACCGAACTCACGTATGGAGACCGAAAAGCTGATCAATTGGAGCCTTGCGAAATCATTTCATTTCCCGATTGAGAACACCCGGGTTTCCTATCAGCCCACCGGCCGCGATGCGAACGGCAATGAGAACCTGCTGGTGACCATCGGGATGCGAAGCGTGATCCAACAATTCGAAAATTTGCTGGCGGATCTATCCATCGATACACGCGTGGTGCGCCCGGCGAGCATCAATCTCTATAATTTTTTTGCACCCCTGATGCCGCAGGCGGGCACCTCGGCATTTCTGGGCCTTTTTGATAACTATTTCAATTTCCTGGTGTTCGAAGACACACGTTTGGTGTTCTTCCATGGTGTCAAACGGGGGTTCTCCGATCTGCAGTTTTTCCAGGATGTGGACATGACCATTCAACATTATCTTGACACCAATCCGGGCAAACGCATCGAAAGGCTATGCATCGGCAGCCAGGTTGGCTATCATGACGAACTGCTGGAAGTTCTGGGCAACCTGATCGACATCAAGGTGACGGTTTTAAAAGAAAACCAATTGATCGATTCGCCTTTCGATCACCATCAACCGCTGGAGCGCTTGAAGCTTTCTTCGTTCACTTCGGCCATCGGCGCAGCACAAAGTCTTCTGCAGGCCTGAAAAA
The DNA here is from genome assembly GCA_050114115.1 of Desulfobacterales bacterium. Classification (GTDB taxonomy): domain Bacteria; phylum Desulfobacterota; class Desulfobacteria; order Desulfobacterales; family UBA5852; genus JABZFP01. The sequence goes on from JASFTA010000283.1 coordinate 2,848, forward strand.
ATGGATTTCGATCAAATAAACCTCACCACCCGCAAGCGCATCGATCACCGTATTCGTTTCCTGCTATTCGGCGGTATTATTGCCGCCGTAAGTCTGGCCACATTGTTGAGCCTCTATACAGGTTATCAGGCGTATAGCGAACGCCGAGCCTACCAGGAGAAAATCGACCAACTGCAGCCGCAAATCCAAAGACTGGCCGCGGCCGAAATGCCGGGAACCGACTTCAGCCCCAAAGCATACGAGGAATTGATGAACCAAAGCCTCGGCATCAACCGTTTGATCGCCCTGGATCTTTTCCCGTGGGCCCATGTCTTGGATGCTTTGGAAAAGGCCTTGCCGGATGCTGTGGTGATCGATCGGTTTCGGCCAGTTGATGGATTTACGCGTATCGATCTGGCGGGCCACACCGATTCCCCGGAACAACTGGTGCGTTTTCAGGAAAGCCTCGAAGCCTCGGACATGTTTGCATCCGTCGTGCTGGAGAACATGGGCCTGGGCGATATATCCGATGGCAAGAGCCCCTCGAATTCAGGAAGGCGTACGGAATTTCAGTTACATTGCCGCCTGCAGTTGGACGCGGTCTTCCCGGAAGAGAGCTACGGTTTGCTGCGCTTGGCATTGAAAAAAACGAAAAAGCGTAAATAAGCACTGCGCGGATATAATTTTGATCCACGAGAGAAGGTCGCATGCCCTGGTCACAGCTATTAGATTTTCTTAAATTGCATAAAAAATTCTGGCTGCTGTGTGCCGGTCTGCTGCTTGCCAATCTGATCTTCTACATTGTTTTCGTGACCAGTGAAATCAAGCAGATCAATGTTTTGCGCCAAAACTATCAAACCAGTCGGAAAGATTTGACCGAAAAGCGCAAACTACAATTGCGGGCTCGGAATTACGCCGAAAGCCAGAAGGCCTGGCTAACGTTTTTAGATAGTGTCGATGACAAGATCCGTTTTCCGGATCGCCTCAATGCGTTAAAAATGCTGTTTCGTCGCCATAATCTGGACCCCGGAGAGTTGGCCTTTAAAGCCGAACCGGTGGCCGGACTACCGCTGGTACGCTTCGTCAGCGCCATCGAGACATCGGGCGATTATGCCGATCTCAAAGCCTTGCTGAACGGCATACGACTCCTGCCCGGCCTCGTTTATATCGAGCGACTCAGTATTGACAAAGATCGCCAGGCCGGCCGACTTGTGCTAAAAATAGAAGTCGCCGCTTATTTCAAAGATA
>JASFTA010000284.1:0-4070 GCA_050114115.1 Desulfobacterales bacterium
AACGCTTCCCGCGAAGATACTCAGATCAAGGCCAATGTGTTGGATGTCTTCTTGAAAACGGATCGCGCCAAATTGATCGTCAGGGTGATCGCCGATGTGATGAGTCTCATTGTGGTCCTATGGCTCACCTATTGGGCGTGGGACTATTTTCGCTATGCACTGCGCGTCTGGAAAGAAAGTCCGACTTTATACATTCCCACCTTCTATGCCGAATGTGCCTTTTTTATTGGTCTATTGCTGATGACCGTCTATGCCGTCTGGTATTTATTCAAGAATGCCAAGGAATTGATGACCACACCCAAAGACGTTCAAGAAGAGGGGCAAGGAGTTTAACATGGAACTAGAAATTGTAACTGTATCGCTCATATCGCTTGGCATCCTCGTAACACTGCTAAGTTTTGGGGTGCCCTTGCCCTACTGCTTCGGCGGTGCATTGATGAACATGGTGTTTTTGGGTGGCGCCACAATGAAAGGCACGATGGTCTGGGGTTTCGGGCAACTGGCCAATCCAGTGCTTTTGTGCATTCCGCTATTTGTATTTGCCGGCACCCTGATGAGCGAAAGCGGCATCGCTGCCAGCCTACTGCGTTTCGTGAATGTTTTTGTCGGACGGATTCGGGGCGGGCTGGGTATGGTTGCCGCGGTCAGCTGTGCGATTATTGGTGCCATTTCGGGCAGCGGTCTGACCGGTGTGGCGGCCACCGGTCCCATTTTGATACCAGAGATGGCGGCCAAGGGCTATCCCCGCGGATATGCCACCGCTCTCGTGGCCAACTCCTCGATCCTTGGTCTGCTCATTCCCCCCAGTGTAACCATGATCATCTACGGCTGGGTGACCGACACCTCGATTCTGGCCTGTTTTCTGGCCACACTGGGCCCGGGCATACTTATCACAGCACTGTTCTGTGTGGTGAATTTTGTGCTGGTCCGAAAGTTTCCTTTGGAACTGGACCCCCCGAAACCCATTAAAGAGACTGCCAGGGAAGGTGTCACACTGACGTCCAGGGCCCTTCCGGCACTAATCATGCCGATGATCATCCTCGGGGGGATTTACGGCGGAATCATGACACCTACCGAGGCTGCCGCCGTGGCCGTGATTTATGCCTTCCCGGTCGGTTTTCTGGTCTATAAAGGTCTAACCTTCAGCACCTTCTTTACCGCCGCTAAAAATTCAGCCACCGCCGTTGGCGCCATCATGGTCATGATCGTTTTCAGTCTCATGCTCAGCCAGATTTTCGTAATGGAAGATGTGCCCCAGGCACTGGTGGAAGGGGTCTTCACGATTACGGAAAATAAAGTGCTGCTGCTGATCCTGATCAATTTCCTGCTCTTTTTCGTCGGCATGATCGTCAATGACATCACCTCGATTATTCTGATTGGCCCGCTTCTGTTGCCGCTCATGGAGGCCATCGGCATCAGCGCGGTTCAATTTGCGGCCATCATGGGCGTCAATACGGCTATGGGCGGTGTAACACCACCTTATGCCAGCATTCTGTATCTGGGAATGCGGATTGGTAAAGCCGAGTTTTCCGATGTAATCAAGCCGGCCATGATCCTGATTATTTTTGGCTACGTGCCCGTGGTCTTTTTGACATCGTTTTGGCCGAGCCTGTCCCTGTTTTTCCCAGGTTTGTTTGGATATTGATTAACCCTGCAATGCGAAAAAGGAGTAGGACCATGAAACAAACACGTTTTCTCAGTCTGCTGATCCTGGTGGCCGCCGTGGCCCTGATCGCTGCGCCGGTCGAGGCACGGACCTGGAAGATCTCCCACGTTCGCCCCCAAGGTACAGCCATCGACAACGATTTGAAATGGTTTTCGGAAACCCTCAAAGAAGCCAGCGGCGGCAAGTTGAAAACCAAAATCTACGCCGCCAGTGCGCTGGGTGACTACACCGTCGTGCAGGAGCGCGTGGGCCTGGGGGCCATCGATATGGCGTGTCAACCGCCGGCTTCCGCGGCCGACAAACGCTTTCAAATGGTGTATTTCCCATACATGGTCAAGAACTGGGAGCAAGCTAAAAAGAATTATGCCGCCGGGGCGCCCATACGCAAAATCGTCGGTCAACTCTATGCCGAACAAGGGATTCAACTACTGGCGGCATGGCCGGTATACTTTGGCGGCATTTCCTTGAATCGCGAGCCTGTTTCGCCAGGTGACCCGGAGGCGTCCAAGGGAATCAAATTGCGGGTTCCGCCAATGAAGACCTTTCAATTGCTGGCCGATAAAACCGGCTACTTAGGCACCCCGATCCCCTTCTCCGATGCATTCACCGCCGTTCAGACGGGTGTGGTCGATGGGGTTATCGGTTCGGGTGCGGAAGGCTATTATTCCTCATTTAGGGACGTCACCAAGTATTACATCCCCTCCAATACGCACTTTGAGGTTTGGTATCTGATTATCAACAAGGAAACCTTTGATGAATTGGAACCCGAGATGAAGAAACATCTGGAAGATGTGGCCGGCCAGTTCGAAACCCGACGGTGGGATGCGGCCAAGGCTGACCAAGCCGCGAATGAGAAACGACTGGCGGATTATGGTGCGCAAATCGTAAATATCAGTGACGAAGAAATCGCGGCAACCGCCAAAAAAATTCAAACGGTTGTCTGGCCGGCCGTATTGGAAGATGTGGGTGCCGAATGGGGCCAGAGCGTACTTGATTCAATTGTTGAATAGTCGTCAATACCCGGCGCTTCCCTTACGAAACCTCTATTCGGTCGGGGAAGCGTCGTCTCTTCGGAGAAAGGTGAGGATCATGGTCAAAGCAGTTGTCGCCACTATTTCATGTCTGTTGATAGCCGTATGCTTCAGCGGTGTGGCTGACGCCGAGCCTCAACAATGGAAGATCGGCCATGTCAGACCCTCGGGGTCAGCTGTGGATAAGGACATCCAAGCATTCGTGCAACAAATTAAAGCCGAAACGCAAGGCGCCATCCGGATCGATATCTATCCCGGCAGCAAGTTGGGTGACTACTCGGTGGTGCAAGAGCGTGTTTCGTTCGGTGAAGTGCAAATGTTCGTCGGTCCTTTCGGCACAGCCATTGATAAACGCCTTGCCCTTGGCTTTACACCGTTTCTTGTGTCTACATGGGATGAAGCCAAAACCGTTTATGCCCAGGGAAGCGCCCTGTTTGATCAGATGGCAGAATTTCTTGAAGCCCAGAACATTAAACTGATCGGTGGATGGCCGGTTTACTTTGGCGGCATTGCGCTTACCAAAAAACCGCCCGAGCCGGGCAACCCGGATATCGCCAAGGAGATGATTATCCGGGTTCCGCCCATAAGGTCATTCGAACGCACCGCCAGGGTGCTAGGCTACACGCCCTATCCCATTACGTGGACCTATGCAAAAATGGGCCTGAAAACGGGCATGGTGGAAGGCATTTTGGGAGGTGGTGCCGAAGGCTATCTGGGGCTCAAAGGCGTTATTAAATACTACTTACCCATTCGAGACCACTTCGAATACTGGTTTGTTTACATGAATCTTGACTTATGGAACAGCCTTTCTGAAAAGACGAAGACACTATTTAACAACTTATCCAGGGAAATGGAAATTAAGCGGTATGCGGTTGCCGAAGCAGAAGAGCGCGACAGCATCGACAAATTAGCAAAAATAGGCGTGGAAATAATCAATATCGACGAGAAAGAACATGCTTTGATGAAAGAAAAGGTAAGGAAGACGGTGTGGCCTGAGATGAGAGAGGAAATTGGCGAGGTGTTTGAGGAAATTACGCATTAGCGCCTGTCTTTCAGTGTCCTCCCCCTTGCCGAAACTACACTTTACCCCAATGTTGCATAAAAAAGATGGCCAAAGATTAGGAAAACCATATGGATACTTAACAAGCAGCTGATTGAAGCACACCGTACGAGGAATAATCCATTGGTGAATTTGAGGATCGGACCGATTTTAAGCCATCTTTTTTACCCTGCGGGAAAGCCGGAGGACTCCCGATCCCGCGTTGCCAAGGGTTCGCGGTAGGTTTTCTACGGCTTCACCCCTGGCGCCTTGGCTCTGAAGCCCTCCGGCTTTTGCAACATTGGGGTTAAGGCTCAGCGGGAAACAGGTTCCT
>JASFTA010000285.1:0-4060 GCA_050114115.1 Desulfobacterales bacterium
GCCAAGACGAAAACAACGGCTCCAGGAGAACGCCTGCCGATTCCGGCGGAACGAATGCCACCCGAACGATGACCCGCTGTGAAGGGGCCTTGACAAGGCGCTGATTTTTTATCTAAATCATCTATATCGGATTTACTATCGCAATCCAGCCTTTTATTCCTGCATGATGCCCACCGGGCATCACCGGCAACCTCCGTCACGATCTTCATGGGTCCATCACCCGGCTGCCGGGCGCTGTGCGTCGTTCACGCATACCAGGCAACTGCAAAGGAACCCTGCCATGGCGCAACTGATTGCCGATCGCCGCGATATTGATTTCGTCCTCTACGATCAACTGGGTATCGAAGCGCTTTTCAAGACCGAGCGCTACCGCTCGTTCAACCGCCAAATGGCGGCCATGGTGATCAACGAAGCCCGCCGGTTCAGCCTTAAAGAGATTCTGCCCACCTATGCCGCCGGCGATCACGAGGGCGTGCGCTTCGATGCAGGTCAGGTGCAGGTTCCCGCCTGCTTCCACCGGGCCTATCAACACTTCCGGGATGGGGAGTGGCTGGCCATGGCCGAAGACGTCGAACTCGGCGGCCAGGGGCTGCCTCAGATCATCGCCCAGGCGGCGCGCGAATACCTCCATGGCGCCAATTTCAGCTTTGCGGCCTTCGGGATCCTGGGGCACGGCACCGGCAAGATGATCGAGGTGTTCGGCGATGCGCGGCAGAAGGCGCTGTTCCTCCAAAAGCTTTACAGCGGCGAGTGGTCCGGCAGCATGCTGCTGACAGAACCGGCGGCCGGTTCGGAAGTGGGCGCCCTGTCCACCACGGCCGTAAAAAACACGGACGGCACCTATCATTTGAACGGCAACAAGATTTTCATCACCTGCGGCGACCACGACCTTACCGCCAATATCATTCATCCCGTGCTGGCACGGATCGAAGACGCCCCGGCCGGAACCCGGGGCATCTCCATCTTTCTGGTGCCCAAGATCTGGGTCAACGACGACGGCACCCTGGGAGCGCCCAACAACGTGGTCTGCACCGGCATCGAGGCCAAAATGGGCCTGCACGGCAGCCCGACCTGCAGCCTGTCCTTGGGGGCCGACGGGCCCTGCCGCGGCCTTTTGCTGGGAAAGGCCAACAAGGGCATGCGGATCATGTTCCACATGATGAACGAAGCCCGGCTGGGGGTGGGACAACAGGGGTTTCTGCATGGCTCGGCAGCCTACCTGTATGCCGCTGAATACGCCAAGACACGCATCCAGGGCCGGGATCTGACCCCGGACCGGTCGGCGGGAAGCCGTGTACCTATCATTCGCCACCCGGACGTCCGGCGGATGCTCATGCGCATGAAGGCCCTTGTGGACGGTATGCGCAGTTTCACCTTTTACGTCGCTTATCTCTTCGACCTGGAAGCCACCGCTACCGATCAGGATGAACGGGCCCGCTATAGCGGCCTGATCGAATTTTTCACCCCGGTGGTCAAAGCCTACTGTTCCGAAAGGGGCATGGAGGTCTGCGAGCTCGCCATGAATGTCTACGGCGGCTATGGGTATACCCGCGAATATGCCATCGAGCAACTCATGCGCGACTGCAAGATCACCACAATTTATGAGGGCACCAACGGTATCCAGGCCATGGACCTGCTGGGACGCAAGCTGGGGCTGCGCAAAGGGGAAATCTTCATGCATTTTCTGCAAAATGTGCGCGCCACCATCCAAGCAGCCGAAAAAAACCCTGACCTGCGGGCCCTTTGCGAACAGCTCGAAGCCGCGCTGAATCGCTATGGCGAGGTCGCCGTCTTCCTGACCAAAAAAGCCATGGGGGCGGATATCAAGCTGGCCTACAGCCAGGCCCATCCCTTTCTGGATGTCACCGGTGATATCATCATGGCCTGGATGCTGCTCTGGCGGGCCGCCCGGGCCTACCCCGGTCGACAGAAGCTGCTTGCCACGGCGCCCGACCCGGCCGCAAGCATTGCCGGCAACCGGGAGGCCGCTTTTCTGGATGGCCAGCTTAAGACCGCCGCCTATTTTATCTCCACGGCGCTGCCCATCACCATTGGCAAGATCAAGAGCATCATGCAGGGCGACAGCGCCACCATTTTGGATACGGCCGAAAAGGCCTTCGGCGGTTAGACGCCCTGCATTCCATTGTCAAATCCGTGCGACTCGGCTATACGACAGGATGTCGCCAGGCACCTTGTAACCGGCCTTGGCCGCCGTGATAATCCGCCAAACGAATCTATGGATCTTCCGAATATCTGGGCTGAGATCGATCTGGACGCCATCGCGCACAACGTCCGGGAACTACGCCGGATCACCCGGCCAACAGCCGACCTGATCGCCGTGGTCAAGGCCGACGGCTACGGTCACGGCGCCGAAGCGGTGGCCCGCACAGCCCTGGCCAACGGAGCCCGCATGCTGGCCGTGGCCCGCATCAACGAGGGTGTCGAGCTGCGCGCGGCGGGTCAAAGAGCGCCTATTCTGGTCATGGGGCCGACCTTCGCCCCCTTTGCCGATCAAATCATCGACCACGACCTGATCCAGGGCGTAACCGGCCTGGATGAAGCCCGGCAGCTGGCGGCCCGGGCCGTTAAGCGCAACGCGACGATTGCCGTGCACCTCAAGGTCGATTCGGGCATGGGCCGTCTGGGGCTCCTGCCGGACTGCGCTGCACCCGGACGCGACCCGGCTTTGCCCGCGGTGGCCGAAGTTCGCGCCCTGACCCAGTTGGACGGCCTGCGCCTTACGGGCATTTTCACCCACTTCGCCGCCGCCGATGAAACCGACAAATCGTTCGCCGCCCTGCAAATTGATACCTTCCAGGCCTTGCTCGATCGCTTGACCAACGCCGGCATCGATGTCGGCACGCGCCACGCGGCCAACAGTGCCGGGGTCATCGACCTGCCCCAGGCCCACCTGGACGCCGTGCGTCCCGGCATCGCTCTTTACGGCCTGTATCCATCAAGCGCGGTGGCGCGCCACACCATCGACCTGCGCCCGGCCCTGTCCCTCAAATCCAGAATCCTGCAGGTCAAGGATGTTCCGGCCGGTTTCCCGGTAAGCTACGGCATGACCTGGAAGGCCCCTCGCGACACCCGCATCGCCACCGTGGCAGCCGGCTACGCCGACGGCATCCAGCGCCGTCTCTCCAACCGCGGGCACATGCTCGTGCGCGGGGCCGAAGCGCCCATCGCGGGGCGGGTCTGTATGGATCTGATCATGCTCGATGTGGGAGCGATCGAGGGTGTCGCCGCCGGCGACGAGGCGGTGATCATCGGTCGCCAGGGGGAAGCGGAAATCAGTGCCGATACCGTGGCCGATCTGCTGGATACCATCAATTACGAAGTCGTCTTCACCAATTTGGCACGTGTCCCGCGCCGCTACATCGGCGCCGGGGCGTCTTCACCGGGAGCTTGAAGGGCGCCTCTTGTATGGAAGGCCGGTGCCCGTCAGGTGCTTTCGGCCGGAAAAACCATCTTGCCGCTCAAACTCGCGTCGTAGCCTTCGAGGGTGGCCGCCAGGTCCTTGAAGGCCTTGTCCGGCAGCAGGCCCAGAAACAACTGGACGCCGGGGTCGAAAAAACGCTTTTTGGTCACCAGAAGATCATAGCGCTCCCAGCGCAAAGAAATGAAATCCAGTCCCAGCAGACCGGCCACCGCCCGGATACCGGGGCCGGCATCCGCCCGCCCGCCGACGATTTCGAGGCCCACGTCCAGGTGCCGGGCCACCTCGTTATGGTAGCCCTCTATGGACGGCCCGCGAAGCCCGGCTTGTTCCAGCTCGCGATCGAGCAATAAGCGTGTACCCGTGGTGTTGGGCCGGTTGACGATGCGCACCCCTGGGCGGGCCAAATCGGCCACCTTCCGCAGTCCCAGGGGATTACCGCCGGCCACCAGGATACCCTGTTCCCGCCGGCAGAAATTGACCACCGCCGGCAATTGATCCAGTTCACGGGCGGCGAAATCAAAATTATAGTCGTCACCGTCTTGCAGCAGGTGGCTGGCCGCCATATGGCAACGGTGGCGCCGCAGGGCCCGCAGTCCGCCCAGACTGCCCAAGTTGCCG
>JASFTA010000286.1:0-4060 GCA_050114115.1 Desulfobacterales bacterium
CTTAGTCCCGCTACGTCGAGGATTTCAAAAGAGAGAGAACGCCGGCCTGGGCCGAAAGATGCCGTTTCTGGATGGACACCACCTAATTTTTCATGCTGTGGATCGGCGCCGGTATGCGCCCGCCATGCAAGATGAAGCGGTTGCGGCCTTCGGCATTGTTGACCGGCATGATGGTTGATTCCCCCAACAGGCCCCCAAAACAGGCGTTTTCACCGACGGATTTCCCGGGTACCGGGATCAGGCGGGTGGCCGTGGTTTTATGATTGATCACGCCGATGGCCATTTCATCGGCAATCAGAGCGGCGATGGTCTCGTCACTGGTGCTGCCGGGAATGGCCACCATATCGAGCCCTACCGAGCACACGCTGGTCATGGCTTCCAGTTTTTCAAGGGTCAGATGCCCCCGGCGGGCGGCCTCGGCGATATTGAGATCCTCGCTTACCGGGATAAAGGCACCGCTCAGACCGCCGACATGCGAACTGGCAAAGGCACCGCCTTTCTTGACGGCGTCGTTCAACATGGCCAGGGCCGCCGTACTGCCCGGCACGCCGATATCCAGCAGTCCCAGGCTCTGAAAGATTTCTCCCACGCTGTCACCGACATTGGGCGTGGGTGCCAGGCTGAGATCCACGGCCCCGAATTCAATGCCCAGGTTCATGGCCACCTCGCGGCCGATCAGTTCTCCGATCCGGGTGACTTTGTAGGCTGTTTGCTTGATCAATTCGGAGATTTGCCCCAGATCCTGACCGGGATTGGCACGAAGGGCGCGATCGATGGCCTTTTTGACGACGCCGGGACCACTGACGCCCACGTTGATGACCGCATCCGGCTCGCCGATGCCCAGATAGGCACCGGCCATAAAAGGAATGTCCTGCGGAATGTTGGCGAAGACACAGAGCTTGGCCGCCGCGATACCGTCGCGATCGGCCGTGCGGCGCGCGGCTTCCTTGATAACGCTGCCCATCATCAGGACGGCGTCCATATTGATGCCGGCCCTCGTGCTGGCGACATTCACCGAGGCGCACACGCGGTCCGTCTGGGCCAGGGCCGCTGGTACGGACTCCATCAGGGCGCGGTCGCCCCGGGCGAAGCCCTTCTCGACCAGCGCCGAATAGCCCCCGATGAAATCGACATTCACCGCGGCAGCGGTGTCGTTGAGGCTTTGGGCGACCTCCACCATCTGCACCGGCGCCAAGGGGGCCGCCACCACGGCGATGGGGCTCACGGATATGCGTTTGTTCACCACGGGGATACCGTATTTTTCCCCGACGCGCTCGCAGGTGTCCACCAGACCGGCGGAGAGGGTCTTGATCTTGGTCTCGATGTTCCGGCGCAGGGTGGCGGCGTTGCTGCTGACACAGTCCATCAGGTTGATGCCCATCGTGACGGCTCTGACATCCAGATGTTCGCTTTGCAGCATTTCCAGGGTGGAGAGTATTTCTCTACGTGTCAGCATGGTGATCCCAATTTTTAAGGTTAGGTGTCCGGACGGTGCGGGCCCGGCAATCCCCGGGTGACGGCTGCTGGGCGCTGCGCCGCCGAAGCGAAACAATTCGGGTTCCTATATACGGTTCAAGGCTTCAAAGATATCCCGATGTTGAATGCTGACTTGCAGATTCAAGTCGGCGCCTTTTTGACGGAGTTCGTTGAACAGCATCTGCTGGTCGGTGTCCGCGGGGATATCCACTTCATAGATCATGATATTGCTGTTGGGATCGTCGCCCCCTTTGAAGACCGCCTGGCAGTTGGTGACGTTGACATTATGGCGGGCGATGATGGCCGTCATCCGGGCCACAAGGCCCTTCTGATCCGGGCCGCGGGTCGTAATGATAAAGGATTCGACCGCGGGAGGGATTTCAGTTTCATGCCGTGGTTCGACCGGTTTGATGTGTACCTGGAGATCCATGCCGTCCAAGGCCACCGCCATACGCTGGGCCAGATCGTCTTGGGCCAGAATATCCGGAATGGCCACGATGAAGATGCCGGCAAATTCCGACTGCAGGCTCGTCTGGCTGACGTTCTCGATATTGCCGTCGTTGTCAAATAAAATTCTGGCAATCGCCGCGATGATCCCCGGGCGATCTTGTCCCAGAACCGATATAATCACTTTTTTCATATGTTTTTCCGCTTTCAGGCTGAAACTGGCACGCCGGGCCGCAGGATATGGCGGCCGACGGAAGCCAGATCGCGACAGCCGGTCAGCACCATGGCCGAAACCAGTTCGGTGCGCATCTGGTCGATATAGTTGGCACACCCTCTTCAAGCCCGCCCACTATGGCCACGGAGAAGGGGCGACCGATCATGACGGCCTCATGGATGAATGGCGGCACAGCGTCTCCGGTGCCGCCGATGATCCCGTCGGCTTGGCAGCCCCTGAGCTTGGCCGCGATATATTCGTCCTCGGACACCGGCCCCCCATGTTGAAGGCCACACCGCCAATCGGGGCGGCCAGGACGGGCATGGCGAGGGGCAGCCCCAGGATGGTCGTGGAGGGATCAGGGTTTTCGATGTCGTGCAACAATCGCATGTTGAGCCGCCAGGCGGCCAGGGAAGTGAGATTGGCCCGGAAGGCCGATCCGGTGCCGATCCCCCCCATGCCGGGCACTTCCCCGGCGCAGGCCCGGCCGTTGCAGACCGGAAAGATCCGGCAGAATCCGGCCATGCGTTCTTTGGCGTTGGCGCGGGCAGTTTTCATCGGGCATTATTCCCCTGGTTGGGCTGTCTTGTATCCGGCGCCAGGCATGTGCTATGGAAATCAAACCGGCAGGGCATCGGGCGGTGCCGTCCCGGTGATCGCTGTGCGGCGGCGGTCGTTGTAAACAAGCCGCTCATAAAACCAGAAGGTCAACCAAATGTCAAAAAAAAATCTCATGGCCATCATCAGGGAAAACCGGACGCTGTTCATCGTGATCGCCGTCGGTCTGTTCCTGATCGAGCTCGAAATTTTCGTACTGGCGGCCATGAAATCGGGACGGCAGTCCGTCATTCAGGTTGCCACGGAAACGGGGGAAGTGATCTACGAATCCGACGGCCGCAACCTCAGCCAGTTCGACAAATACTATTTCGAGCAAAATTTCGGCCCGATCGAACAGTACCAGCTCAAGCTGCACACGCGTGAAAGGCCTTTTCCCTTTCGCGCCTGGTTCGCGGCGGCCTTCGGTTTGCCGGTGGGCGGCATCCTGCTGTTTGCCTTCGTGGTCAAGGCCTATCTCGCCATTTTTTACGGCGATCGGCTCAAAGAAGATAACGAGGCCCTCAGCCCCGCGGAGGATGCCTCGTTGCTCGAACGTTTTCTGCTGCGCGTCAGCCACTACAATATTTTCATCATCGGCTTTCTGGTGCTGATGGGCATCATGGCCTATTGGGTGGTCCCCAATTTTATTGTCTATATCAGTCAACTGGGGGTCGAAACCCTCATTCGCTACCGCTGGTTCTTCATTGCCCTGGCGGTGGTCACGCTAGGGCTTCTGATCTGGGTGATCTACCTGCGCTACCTTCTGGCGCGCAAATCCATCGAAAGCCGGACCGAACTGGAAAAGCATCGCCTGGAGCTGGAATACAAACACGGCCAAACCCCTGCGGCGCTGGATCATCCGGCTGATCTGCCGCATCTCGTCGCCTGGCGTGCCCCCGACGAGGCCAGCGACGGCGAAGACACCCGCCGGCTGTCGCCCTGAAGCCGCTTCGCTCCGGTCGCCGTCCGCTGAGGCAATAGCAGCTATGGTCGATTTCGCCGCCGTGCTCGTCGAGACGACGGCCTTTAAGGAGGTCCTGACCTCCCTGAACAGGAGCGTGAGGCGCGTCAGCAGGAGGCCCTGCGGGGGCGCTGGGAGCGGATTTACGAAATTCTAACACGCCAGGGCACCCGTTACGTCAAGGATGTGGCCTTGATCGAAACGGTTGGGAATCTGTGTATCTCCAGCGGCACCCTCATCGACATTACCGACCAGTACGCTGACAAGATCGCGTGAGGATGCCGCAAAGCGAATCTTATCGTTAGCGGCGCTCAGTCCGGGCGGTTTTGGTCGACCACGCGCCGGACTTCTTCCTGAATGAAGTC
>JASFTA010000287.1:0-4060 GCA_050114115.1 Desulfobacterales bacterium
TTTTTACCCTTTTCGCTTTCTGGACCCTGGTGACCGTGCCCTACGAATCCCTGGGACCTGAGATCAGCTTCGACTACACCGAGCGGACCACCCTTTTTGCGGTGCGCGATGGTCTCCTGATCGCCGGGACCCTGATGGCGGCGGCCGCACCAACCCTGGTCGGTGCGTTGTGGGCAACCGCCCCGACACCGGCCGGCGAGCGCCAAAAATTCTTCTGGATCGGCATTCTGTACGCCCCGCTTTTGATCGGCACCTGCGCTTGGTGCGTCTACCGGATCCGCGAACGGCTGACGACCGCACCACCCCCCCCCGCCCCCACGAGAGGCCGCTGGGGGAGTGTCTGGCAAAACCGCCCTTTTGTTAGTCTGCTGGCGGCCTACACCATCAGCGCCATTGGCAGCAATCTGCCGGCCACCCTGATTCTCTATTACGTCGAATACGTGCTGCAGTCATCGCGGGCCGATCTTTTTCTGCTCCTTTATCTGGTGACCGGCGTGGCCTTCCTGCCGGCCTGGATCGCACTGGCCCGGCGCATCGGCAAAAAAAATGCCTGGCTGATGGCGATGATCGTCAACACCGGGGTGTTTATGGGGGTCTTCTTTCTGGGTCCGGGCGATGAAATGCTCTATGGGCTGCTGGTGATCGGCTCGGGCCTGGGATTCGGCGCTTCGCTGGCCCTGCCGTCCGCCATCCAGGCCGATGTGATCGACTATGACGAACTGCTGACGGGCCAACGCCGTGAGGGGCGCTACATCGGCCTGTGGTCGATTGCCAAAAAACTGGCCGCAGCGGTGGGGGTCGGCATCGGGCTGACCGTCCTGGGCAATGTCGGCTACCGCCCCAACGCCGACCAGCCGGCAGAAGTGATTTTCACCCTGCGGGTGCTTTACGCCCTCGTGCCTTGCCTGTGCAACATTTTTGCCATCATTGTGATTTGGAAATTCCCCCTTGACGCGCGGGTGCACAGCGATATCCGCGCGGCGATCAAGACCCGTCGCGCCGGAGCCGCGCCCATGGACCCGCTGCGCCCGGGTCACCGCATCGCCATTTGAACATCACACCTGAATCAGTTGGACCCATCATGGCTGTCCGGCCGACAGGCCCGCCGATTGCACCCGTCGCCGGTGATGGGGGGCTTGCTTCCGAAACCATTGTATAGTATTGGCAAAATGCTAACCTGGTTAGAATAGAATCCTTGCAGGCGGCCCAGTGCACGGTGCGGCCATGCGGCTATTCAACGACCCTCAACCAATAGCTTGCGCCTTACGGCGATTGCGAACCGGGAACCACAAGCCGCAACACCGCCGGCAACCGGAAAGTCACCCTGCCCATGAACAAGCTCCGAATTGCCAAAATCGTCTTTCTGGTCATGGCGGCACTGCTGGTTGTCGCTTTTCTGCACTACAACCTACCGCGCACCGCAGTGGTTACCATTGAAGGCACGGACATCAAACGGGCCGAAAAAGTCAGTCGATCGTCGGGCGACGCCGGCCGCCCAACCGAAACCGTTACCGACGTGCGTTACATCAACACCCTCACCCGCGACAAAAAAATACTGGTACTGCGCAACGAAGACACCGGCTGGGGCTGGCCTCCCTATTTCAAATTCAATAGCGCCGACGTCACCGCCAAGGCCCAGGCTTTCGCCAAAGCAGATCCACCGCCCTGGGTGCTGATAAGATTTTACGGCTGGCGGATACAGCTTTTTTCGAAGTACCCCAACATTATCAGCATCCGGGAAGTTGCCCAGGACTATTCGCATTTCCCTTGGTTCAACATCATTTTCCTGGTGCTGCTGGCCGGCGGGCTTGTCTTCATTCGCCTCAAGGTCAAACGCCTGTACAACCGTATCCGCGAGCGCTTCTTCCCTTCGCAAGCATCGCCCGCGGACGGAAACAAAGGCACGGCCAGCATGGATAAATAACCCCATCACCCCCGCCCTGACGACATGAATCATACCATCGTGGAGAAAAACGCATGCGACATCTTTTTTTAACCATCATCGCCATCATCCTGGCCTCGGCCCCGACCCTCCCGGCCGCCGAAATGGAGGCCTACGACTACCCCTTTGTCAATGCGCTCCAGGCCACGGTCATCGGCACCCCCGGTGCTTACCGTGCCGATGTCCCCAAAAAAATTCCGGTTCGGGAGCGCAACCTGACCGTCTTTGAAGACCGCGAGCCCCCGGGTGTTTTCTGGTACAGCGAACCACTCGAGTTCTCGCTGGTGGCCCAGCGAGACGAGGCGCCTTTGATCTTCATTATTGCCGGAACGGGGGCCAGTTATAAATCCCCCAAGGTCGTGGGCATGCAGCATGCCTTTTACGGGGCCGGCTTTCACGTCATTTCGCTTTCATCCCCGACCCATATGAATTTCATCATCAATGCCTCCACCACCTCGGTGCCCGGCCATATCACGGAAGACGCCGCAGACCTCTACCGGGTCATGGAGATGGCCTACCAGAGCGTGGCCTCACGGGTGGCCGTATCCGAATTCTATCTCACGGGCTACAGCCTGGGGGGCTCCCAGTCGGCCTTTGTGGCCAAGCTGGATGAAACCCGTCAGGTCTTCAATTTCAAAAAAGTGCTGATGATCAATCCATCGGTGAGCCTCTACAATTCGGTGCAGATTCTGGATGCCATGCTCTACGACACCGTGGGGGAGGATCCCGATGCCTTCAACAGCTACCTGGGCCGGGTGGTGCGTGCCTTTGTGACGGCCTATGACCGCAGCGAACCGCTCGATTTCAACGAGGACTTCCTGTATCGCATCGCCCGGCGCAAGATCCCCACCGAAGACAAGTTGGAGAGCCTGATCGGCTTTTCGTTCCGGATTTCATCCAGCAACATGATCTTCGCGGCCGATGTCTCTAGCCGCTTCGGGCTGGTCGTCCCGCCGGAACGTGAACTCGGGACGACCGACTCGACAACGGAATACTTCAAGGTTTTGCTGCGCACCAGCTTCATGGATTATTTCGACAAATTTTTCTACCCGTACCACAAGGCCCGCAACCCTTCGCTGACCCGGGATGAGCTCATTTACGCCATGAGCCTCAAAAGTATCGCACCCTACCTGCGGCAATCCACGAAAATCGCCATGACGACCAACGACGACGATATTATTCTGGCACCGGGCGAGGTCGATTGGTTGCGCGAGGTTTTCGGTCGGCGGGCCAAGATCTGGCCCACGGGCGGTCATTGCGGCAACATGGAGCAAAAGGACTTCGTGGCCTACATGGTGGACTATTTCAAACAGTAAAGGAAGCGCTCAATGACTTCGCACCTTGTTTTCAATTCGATTCGAAGACCGTTTGCGGTTCTGGCCCTGGCCGGGCTGCTGCTCATGGCTCATGCCCTGCCGCTGGCCGCCCAGCAGGCGCCCGACGAGCGCAAGCTCACCGATCCCACCGCCCCCGGCTTCGAGCATCCGATCGCCAACTACGATCCCTGGGAAGGCTGGAACCGGGGGGTCTACAAGTTCAACTACGGCTTCGACAAATATTTTTTCCTGCCCATCGTCAAGGGCTATGAGTTCATTACCCCCCAAGTGGCCCGCACCGGCGTTACCAATTTCTTCAGCAACCTCTACGAGGTCCGCAACTTCGCCAACAACCTGCTCCAGGGCAAGATCGAAGGCTGTGTCAACACGGTCTTCCGCTTTGCCTTCAATTCCACCCTGGGGCTGGGGGGACTCCTGGATCCGGCCACGGAAATGGGGTTTCCGGAATGGAAGGAGGATTTCGGCCAGACCCTGGGCGTGTGGGGTATGGGCCCCGGACCCTATGTGATGCTGCCGATCCTGGGGCCGTCGACCTTGCGCGACACCGGCGGGCTGGTCGTGGACGCCGTTGGCGAATCCCTCTGGTTGAGTTTCCTCATCAACGAGGGGACGGACTGGAGCACGAGTACCGAAGACAAGGTCACGTGGAGTCTGACGGGGCTGCGCATCCTCCAAACGCGCAGCAATGTAAAATTCCGCTATTATGAAACCGGCTCGCCCTTCGAATATGAGCTGGTGCGTTTTCTTTACCTGAAAAACCGTCAGGTCCAAATCGAACAGT
>JASFTA010000288.1:0-4051 GCA_050114115.1 Desulfobacterales bacterium
GGGGGCCACCGATCTGCTGTCCAAACCCGTGGATCCAAGCGAGCTCCAACTGCGGGTGCGCAACACCCTGGCCGCCAAGGCCTACCAGGACCAGCTGGCATTCTACGATCCCCTGACCAAATTGCCCAACCGTCACCTTTTTCTCGAACAGCTGGATTGGACCCTTAAGAGCGCCAAGCGCAACCAGGACGCCTTCGCCTTGTTGAGCATCGAACTGGACCAGTTCGACAAGATCAACGACACCCTGGGGCTTTTTACCGGCGACGACGTGCTGCGGCAGCTGGCCCAAAGAATTACCAGCATCGTGCGCAGCGCCGATTTGCTGGGGCATTTCGACCTGGAGGAAGAATCGGCGGTGAATCTGTTTCATTTCGAAAGGGGCGTCTTTTCGCTGATCCTGCACCGGCTTCACCGTGAACGCGACGCGGCCCGTGCCGCCCAGCGCCTGCTGGAGGCCATCCGCCAACCGCTCAAGATCGGCTCCACCGAAATTTACGTGACCGCCAGCATCGGCATTTCAACCTATCCGACCGAGCAGGTGAACAGCATCAACATGCTGCAACTGGCCTCGAGCGCCCGGGACTATGCCAAGAGCAAGGGCGGCAACAGCTTTCAGTTCTCCTCGCGACGGATCAACATCAAGTTTCAGCAGCGCCTCAGTCTCGAGGCCCGGCTGCGCAAGGCCCTGGACCGCGAGGAGCTGGTGCTCCACTATCAACCCAAACTGGACGTGACCGGCAACACGATCACCGGCGTGGAGGCCCTGCTGCGGTGGCATGTTCCCGACCGCGGCCTGGTGCCGCCCAGCCAGTTCATCCCGATTGCCGAGGAAACCGGATTCATCGTGCCCATCGGGGAATGGGTCCTGGAAACCGCCTGCCGGCAGCTTGCAAAATGGCAGCAGGCCGGACGGGCACCCATCGACATGGCCGTCAACCTGTCCCCCGCGCAGTTTCAAAATACAGGCATGCTCAGACGTTTCCGGGAAATCATCCACGCCAGCGGGGCCGATCCCCAGCGCCTGATCCTGGAGGTCACCGAGGGGATGCTGCTGGAGGATTCCAACACCAAAATCGAAATCATGAACCGTCTGAGGGCGCATGGCCTTCGTCTGGCCATCGACGACTTCGGCACCGGCTATTCGTCGCTGAGCTACCTGCGAAAACTGCCCCTGGACGAACTCAAGATCGATCGCTCGTTTTTCATCAACCTGTTCGAGGATGCCCGGAGCCGGTCCCTGGTCTCCGCCCTGATTAAATTGGCACACAACCTCGATCTGCTCACGGTGGCCGAGGGTGTCGAAACCGAGGCCCAGCTCAGCTATCTGCAAAAGGAGGGATGCGATCAATATCAGGGCTTCCTGTTCAGCCCGGCCCTGCCGACCAACGAGCTGGAGATGCTGCTGTCGGCCGCCGAGTGAGGATCGTCGATAAGATGGGCGCCGATGAGCGCATCCGTCAGAGGAACGTTTGGATGAAATGCCCTTCGGGGTCCGAATCGGGGTCGGTAACGGGATCGAAAGGTCCCCACGCCGTAAGGCCATACGTAAGGCGCCGTTTTGACACCGATACCGAGAGCGATAGCGATACCGAATGCGATAACAACTTCCTTTGGGAACCTATTTGTGCAGCCACCTCAGACCCCCTCGCAGCTTGGATCAGGCCCGCCGACGACCACCATCCGCCATACTGAGAATAATGTGAGTCACCTGTCAGATTATTGTCACCCCGGGGTGGCCCCCTCTGGTTCATCTATATTAATTTATTGATATTATTTGTAATACTTATTTTTTAAGAGTTGGCACTCTGTTTGCTATATCAATAAGCGCTATTTTAGCGATCAACAGACACCACCCAGCCAAAAGGGGTTTGTGTATGCGATTGAAAACCATGATTACCCGTCTGCAGGCCATCGTATTTCTGGCCGCAATCATCGCCACGCTGCTCAGCGGTCCGCTCGCCTCCCGGGCCGGCACGCTGCAGGGCATTACGGCGCCCAAGGCCGACATTACCTTGTCATTTGTGGTGCCGGGCCGGATCAGCGATGTCCTGGTCAAGGAGGGCAGCCTGGTCAAAAAGGATCAGGAGCTGGTCCGCCTTTTCGATGAACCCGAACGGATCCAATGCGAACAATTCAAAATGCTCTCCGAGGATCGCACCAAAATCCTGGCCGCCAAGGCGGAACTGGCCCAGAAAAAGGTGGATCTTAAAAAAGTGGAGATGGCCCGGGCCAAAGGGGCGGCCAGCGACTGGGAAGTCGATCACCTGACGCTCAACGTCCGCATTGCCGCCCTCTCCCTGCAGTCGGCCGTTCTGGAACAGGCCCAGTACCGGCGACGCTACGAGCATGCCCAGAGCCAGTTGGAACGCATGCGTCTGAAGGCCCCCCTGGACGGGCTGATCGAAGATGTCAGCGTGGAGGCCGGCGAGTCGATCGGAACCCTCGGGCCGGTGGTCCGCCTGGTTCAAAACGATCCCCTGTGGATCGATGTTCCGGTGCCCATGACAAAGGCCGGAGAACTGCAGGTGGGCCAGGACGTGTGGGTGACTTTCCCCACAGCGACGGCGGCTGAGTCACCCAATGCCAAGATCATCAATATCGCCACTGTGGCGGATGCCGCCAGCGACACCCTGCGGGTGCGCATCGAAGTTCCCAACCCGGAGAAACGACCGGCCGGAGAGCGCGTGGCGGTGGCCTTTACCCCGGGAACGGACAACGACGACCAGGATTTGGCGCAACTGAAAATAGAATAGCAGGCCTCACCGGTAATCGCTGCCGGCCGTTCCCCTGCCGCTGAAATCGGCATCGGGGATGCGGCCGGTTTGGTTCGTCCGGCGGCAGCGGGCTTACGAAACCATGTAAGGCATGACGGGGTTGAGCATGGCGGGATCCACGGAAGGTATAGCGGCGGGCAGCCGTAATTTGGAGGGCGACATCGGCAGTACCGAGGCCATCGTCGCCTTGCTCGCAGGCGAGGTACCCGCGGATCGGTTCCTGACCGATATGCTCGCGACCCAGTGTCGGCAGGCCAAAGCGGAAGCAGCCGTCATTCTGCGGGCCGGTGCCAAAGGCCGGTTGGAGATCCTGGCAGCCTGTCCCCCACCGGATGACACGGGCGCCATTAACTGGGTCAGGCGGGCGGACAAACCGTTTCACCGGGCCATGACAAAAGGCCAGAGCGTGATCGTCCCGGAAGATGGCGCGACGGCGGAAAACGGCGCCCCCCGGCGCTATTTGATCACCCTTCCCATTCGCGATCAAGGCACCATGCGCGCGGCGGCCGTCTTTCGGGTCACGGCGCGCAACCCGCAACAGCTCCTGCTGAGCCACGCCCGCCTGGAGAGCACCGCGCTGCTCTTGCAGCACCACGAACTGCGCCTGTCGATGAAAATGCACCAGGCCACCATGGATCGGCTCCAGCGGGTTTTGGAAGTGCTGGATGCCGTCAACCAGGCCCAACGATTTCTGGGCGGTGCCATGGCACTGTGCAACGAAATGGCCACGCGACTGGGTTGCCGTCGGGTCAGTCTGGGATTTCTCAAGGGACGCTGCGTCGAGGTACGCGCCATGAGCCATACCGACGCCTTCAGCCGCGAGATGCAGGCGGTTCAGGCGATCGAGGCGGCCATGGAGGAATGCCTGGACCAGGATTTGGAGGTGATCCACCCCGCTGCGGATACGGCCCCGTATGCCAGCCGGGCCGCAGCCGAACTGGCCGCCCAGCAGGGCCCCGCCAGCGTCCTCAGCCTGCCGCTTCGCGAGGACGGCGAGGTGGCCGCCGTGATGACCCTGGAGCGCTCACCCGCAAAGCCCTTCACACGTCTGGAGGAAATCGAAACCGTCCGGCTGACCTGCGATCTGTGCGCCCCCCGGCTTCTGGATCTCTATCGCCATGACCGCTGGCTCGGCGCACGCCTGGCCGGGGAAGCCCGCGAGCGCCTGGGATTGCTCCTGGGGCCGGAGCACACCTGGATCAAGCTTACGGCCGGCCTGGCGTTTGTGGTCCTGATCCTTCTGGCCACCTTGAAGGGCGATTACCGCATCAAGGCCG
>JASFTA010000289.1:0-4038 GCA_050114115.1 Desulfobacterales bacterium
GAAGAAATCGTGGCCGCCACCATCGTCGGTCTCTGTATCATGACCATGTCGCTGCGCTCGTTCGTTCCGTTCCTGAAACCGGTGGACAAGACCGCGATTATTCTGCTTTCGACCATATCGTTTTTTGTATTCGGCATTCTCGACATCGACGATCTGGAGTCAGTGCCCTGGAACATCATCCTGCTGTTTGCCGGCGCCATGAGCATTGGCTTCTGCCTCTGGGAGACCGGGGCCGCCAAGTGGCTGGCCGTCAACTGGCTGGTCATGTTCAAGGAAGCCAACTGGTTCGTCTTCACCATGAGCATCGCCTTTTTCGTAATGATGATGACCAATTTCATCATGAACGTAGCCGCCATCGCCATCTCGCTGCCGGTGGCCTTCGTCATCGCCCCATACTTGGGGGTGTCGTCCGAGGTGATCCTGTTCGCTTCCCTGGTGGTGGCCGGCATGCCCTTTCTGCTCCTGGTGGGGGCGGCGCCCAATGCGATCGCTTATGATTCCAAACAGTTTACCACTGGCGAGTTTTTCCTGTACGGCATTCCGGCGAGCATTTTACTGATGGTCGTGACGGGTTTTTTCGTCTTCGCGGTCTGGCCGATTATGGGCATGTCCGTGACGATACCCACACCATAATGCACTGAGATCTGCGACCCGGCCGGGGGTTGGGTTAGGTCGCATATTAGAACAAAGCCCCGTTATTCTGGCGGTCAGAATAACGGGGTTTTATTCTTTCAATGCAGTGCGAGAAGGGGAATTCGGGGTAGGGGCCGAGGGGGTGCGTTGCAGAAGGCGGCGTTACCATTTCTTCCGCAACGGCGTCGTTAGGCGATCAGGTCAGTTCGCACGCCACGAGACGTTTGTGCACGACCTCAAAAAGGTCGCCGAAACGCAGGACACCAGTGACATCATCCCCCTTTTTGACAATCAGCGGCTGGTGGACGCCCATGACGAAATAGCTCAGCGCTTTCTCCAGCGAGTCGTCTTCCTGAATGAACTCCGAATCTTCAGGCTTATGCATGGCCTCTCCCACCGTTACTTTGCTGCCGCGCTGGCAGACCGTTTCCACCGGATCCATCCACAGGTTCAGTTCCCGTACCGCTTTTTGCACGAAATGATCAGTCAGCGTCCGCTCATCGCGTTCATCGCGGATTTTGCGAAATCCGCTGTCCAGGGCGCGGAAAATATCGATCATGGTGACCTTGCCCACAAAGCGGCCGTTTTTGTCGATAACAATGGCGTCGCGGTGGGCATTCCCCCGCTCCGACTGTCGTTTCTCCTCGATGGCCCGCAAAACGCCGGGCAGATGATTTTCCGGTTTGACGGTCACATAATTCGAGATCGGAATCATAACATTTTTTACCAGGATTTCTTTCACGTCCTCACCTCACTCAGATAGTCAGTTAGCACGAACGAAGCGGTAATTTGAAGGCCGTCTATAGCAAAAATCGATCGAAACCTAAATGCCAAAGACCGTTGGCAAACTCAGGCCTCCCCTAGGTTGGCGGCGGCAAAATCCCAGTTGAGCAGATGATCCAGAAATGCTTGCACGTATTCACCGCGGCGGTTGCGATAGTCGAGGTAGTAGGCGTGTTCCCACACATCGAGGGTCAGCAGCGGGAGCTTGTCGAAGACCATCGGGTTCTGGGCATTGGCCGTGGTCATGATTTCCAGGCGCCCCTGGCTGAGCACCAGCCAGGTCCAGCCGCTGCCAAAGCGGCCGGTGGCAGCCTCCGTGAAGGCTTGGCAAAAGCTGCCGTAATCGCCGAAGGAAGTGTCGATCCAGCGGCGCATGAAATCGGAGGGCGCACCGCCTCCGTCGGGTTTCATGCTATTCCAGTAAAAGGTGTGATTGTAGGCCTGGGCGGTGTTGTTATGAAGGGCCGTCTGTTCGCCCTGGCCCACGACAAAAGTCTCACGGATGATGGCCTCCACCGGTAGTCGCGCATAGCGCGTGCCCTCGATCAGCCGGTTGGCGCGTTCGACATACCCGCTGTGATGCTGGCCGTAGTGAAGACGAACGGTTTCTTGAGAGATGAAAGGCTCCAGGGCATCGTCTTTGTATGGCAAGGCCGGGAACTTGACGGGCAGATCTTTAAGCGACCGGTCCCGCGAGCACCCCAGGCCAGCCATCTCCAACATGATCAGGGCGCTCGTGCCCAGGGACCACTTAATGAAATCTCTGCGCTTCATGTCGACCTCCTTAGCTGTGGCGCGTTCCTTTTGAACGTTATTTTCCTGCTGCGAGGATCGTCTCATTGCCCTCAAGGGGCGATGCACTCGGAAGTTTCGGTGCGGCCCTTTTGACCAGGACCGACGGGCAATGCGGCGGTGATGGCGACAGGCTAGGGGTTAGCATCGGACGCCGCCGTGGGCAAAGCCGGACGGATTTTGATGACTTTCTCTTTGCGAATATGAACCGTACCGGGTTTGGCCCCCCGCGGCTTGCTGACAAACCGTGCCCGGGTAGCGGATACCGCCACCACACCACCGTTGCGTGCCTTGCTGTGATAAGCGGCCACGGCCGCGGCCTGCTTCAAAATTGAAGATGGTGGTTCTTGATCGGATGGGACTTGCAAAATGACATGGCTGCCCGGCATGCCCCGCACATGGAACCACCAATCGTTGGGGCGCGCTATACGCAGGCTTAACTGATCGTTATCGGCGTCCGTGCGCCCGGCCAGAACCTTCCAGCCCTGGGCCAGCGTGTAGATCAACAACCGCAGCGGTGGCGCCTGGAAGTGATTGTGGCCTTTGGGCATGCGGTTTTTCCGGGTTGCGGGACGCAGTTTATATTTGGCCTTGGGGTAAGGCGTGCATTGCTTCGTGTTGAAGGATGATTGGCAGCGTAATGATAAATTAACCAAATTTCAATAGGCGGCCTCAGGATTTTTTTATCAACGCCACCCTCAAGATTGGCGATTGGGGGCCAACGGGGCGTTATCGGCCGAGCTGCCGGAGCGGGGCCGATTGTCGTCAGGCGTTGTGTCGACGTTCGGATTCGTCCGGATGAACAAACTGAACGCCGATTTTGAACCCCTGTAATTCCTGCTCCGTGCAGGGACGGCACCAGATGACCTTTGCCTGGCAGCTGCAGCCGTCGGTGACAGGAAGGTAATTGCGCAAGGCCTCGCAGGGACTGAGGATAATCGTTGCCCCGGGTTCGAGGTAACGCTCAGTGATAAAATGAATGCCACCCTTGCAACAGTCAAACATCAGGCCATGTTGGTCACGGGCGAGGCCCGGGGGGCTGAAAGCGATGGGGGTTTTCAGGTAGCGGCGTAGAAAGCTGCGACGGTTAAAAGTTACCATTCTGATATCCATCCCTTTAAAGCGAGTGGCGGGATGTTTTACCTGCCGGTTCATTCGATTGGGGTTATTTTGCTGCATCGTTTCAATAGTTTCGCAATGGAAGCGCAGATTAGATGCGGAGCCGTTGTATGGGACAGGAAGTGATGGTACAACTGGTACGATTGGGCACGGGTTCAGGCGCGTCGCATGGTTTATTCAGGGAACGGCAGAAACATTGATTCGATTATAAAAAAAAATTAAGCATTTTACCGTCATCAGCAAGGGTGGGGGGTAGACCGGATCAGTGATGACCGCTTCACCACAGCGTTGATCGGCTTTGGGGAGCCAGTTGCCAGGTAGCCATGTTGCGGGTGCCAGGTGTCAGTCGCACTGGCGCCGGTGTCACGGTCCTCTGAAGTCTGGCCCCGAAACGGTAGCATTTTATGGGAGGACACGGCTCACTGGGCCGGGACGTGGGCAATCGGCGCTATGGGGCCGTGGGCCAATTTTAGCATTTCGATCTGCTGGTGTTTCAGACATTCCATG
This sequence comes from Desulfobacterales bacterium, assembly GCA_050114115.1. Classification (GTDB taxonomy): domain Bacteria; phylum Desulfobacterota; class Desulfobacteria; order Desulfobacterales; family UBA5852; genus JABZFP01. The sequence goes on from JASFTA010000289.1 coordinate 3,835, forward strand.
GTATGGCCCAGGCTGTAGGCCATGTAATATTTACTTACATTGGAAACGTACCGGACCGTTTCGTTGCCAACCAAACGCCGAGCGGCCAATTCGGTATGGCCGAACCATTTGTGGGGGTCATTTCCCATGCGGGCGGCCAGACGTCGACAACGGGCAATTTTACCCGGCCCGGCGTTGTACGCGGCCAGAATGAAGTGGATGCGC
>JASFTA010000290.1:0-4032 GCA_050114115.1 Desulfobacterales bacterium
ACCCGGACCCATCACCACCATCATTGCCTTTCCACCCATCGTTTGCCAATTCCCTTGGCGCCGGGCGAATCTAAACAGTGCCGAAATCCCGCACGCCGCCCTTCAAATCCATCGATCGATGGCCTGTCGACCGATCAAACAATGCCTTTGGGTGCCTGAGCATTGACGATGAAGTCGGCTGTTATCCAGGGGGTTGACAGACTGAGCAATGAATATTATTTAGATAGCCTAATATTTAATTAATATTAATTTTAGTAGCATTAAAAATTAGTGTCGCGTACATATTGTGGGGTATAGTTTAATGGCCAGAGAGACATTGACGGAACAGGCGCGCTACATATTTACCACCGGACGGTCAATTCGCGATTTCGTAGACCGCAATGTGGCCCAATTGCTTGCCGCGGAGGGTAATCGCAGTGTCTGTGGCGAGCTTTCGGTCAATCAGATGCATGCCCTCATGCTGATTCAAAAGCGTGGGAAAGTCTCGATTTCGGAGCTGGCCGCGCTTATGGGGGTCTCGGCGCCATCGGCTTCGGCCATGGTCGAACGGATGGTGGAAAAGGGTGCGCTTACGCGGGCGCCCAGCGCCCGTGACCGCCGACGCGTGGAAGTTCGCATCGCACCGGCTGTGCAAGAAGATTTTGAACGGGTCAACGAGGTGCTCTTGGCGGCCTTTGAACGGCTGGTCGCGCAAGCCGGTGAAGAAACCGCTCGCAAGTGGTGTGAAGTCCTGGAAAGGATCAAGCAGGTGCTGGACACCGAAGAAAAGGCCGTTCGATCGAAAATTCCCAACTAAACTGACGGACGCGTGTAATTAATGAATAATAACCAATCAACCGCCAAAGCGCCCAAGGCCATTCAGCGGCTGATCATCTGTGCCGTTGTTCTGCTGACCGGTGTCGGCGCCATGCTGGCCCTGGCGTCCATGAAAAAGCCGCCGGCGGAAGCCCGTCTGGACGAACGCCCTCTGCACGTGGAGGTGTGGCCAGCGCGCTCCCAAGATGTGCCGGTTATTATCAGCGGATATGGTGAAGCCCGCCCGCTGGACATGGTCACCATTTCCCCGGAGGTGTCAGGCCGGATCGTCATGATTCATCCCCAGCTTGAGGCCGGCGAAATCATTCCGCAGGGGGAGGTGCTGTTCCGCATCGACGATCGCGACTATCGCGCGGATCACAGCGAAGCGAGCGCTGCGGTGCAGCAATGGCGCAATACGATTTTACGGCTGCGCAAGCAGGCCGCCATCGATCAGGAGCGGCTCAAGACATTGCGCCGCAGTCAGGGGCTGGCCGAAGACGAGTTCGACCGACTTAAGCATCTCTTCGAACAAGATCGTGTCGGCACCCGCTCCGGGGTCGACGCCGCCGAGCGGGCGGCCAATAGCGCGCGGGATCAGGCCGATCAGATGGATCAGGCGGTGACGCTGTATCCGATTCAAATCCGCGAGGCCCAGAACAGCCTCAAAGCGGCCCAGGCCCGGCTGGAAATCGCCGCCATTCGCCTGGAGCGATGTGTGGTTGCCGCGCCGTTTACCGGGCGCGTGCGCAGCGTGTCGATCGAGCAGGGCCAGTATGTCACCGCGGGTGTCGCCGCTGTCACCCTGGCCGATGACGCCATCCTTGAAATCCAAATCCCCATCGACAGCCGCGACGCCCGTCAATGGCTGCGTTTCAGGGCGGGTTCGCCGCCGTCCAGCGGGGCCTGGTTCGGCGAACTGGAGCCCGTCACCAGCCGGATCACATGGACCGAAGCCCTGGATGACCAGCACTGGCAAGGAACCCTGCACCGGGTGGTGGCTTTCAACAAGGAGACCCGCACGCTAACCGTCGCGGTGCGCATCAGTGCGGCGGAGGCCGTTTCCGGTGCGCCGGCAAGGATGCCCCTGGTGGAGGGGATGTTCTGTCTGGTCGAAATTCCGGGCAAGTCCATGCAGCAGGTGATCGCCCTGCCGCGCTGGGCCGTAAGTTTCGAGAACACGGTCTATGTGGCGCGCGATCAGCGGTTGAAAACCGTCGCGGTCCGGGTGGCCCGCATCCAAGGGGATCGGGCTTATGTTGCCGAAGGCTTGCAAGACGGCGAACAGATCATCGTAACGCGGCTGGTCGATCCCCTCGAAAATGCCCTTTTGAAAATCAACGAGGCGCCCGATGCGAAAGCATCAGGCGATGAAAAGCCGTCTTGAGACTTTGCCGTTGAAGGTTTGATCTCCTAAGAATTCCGCAGGCCCTGAACAGGTTTCCTATGAAATCGCTTTATACTGCCTTTGCGCGCAACACCGTGTTTGCCAACATCGTGCTGGTGATGATTTTTATCGCTGGCGGCATGGCGGCCGTGTCCATGATCCGGGAAACCTTTCCCGAGTTTTCGCTGGATATGATCACGATTGCCGTGGACTATCCCGGCGCGGATCCCGAAGAGGTGGAAGAGGGGATCAGCCGCAAGATCGAAGAAGCCATCGAAGCCGAGGAGGGCATCAAGCAGTATACCACCAAATCCCAGGAAAATCGGGGCAGCGCCACGATCGAAGTCCGGGAAAATTACGATGTGACCAAGGTGCTGGCCGACGTTCGCAGCCAGGTGGACGCGATTTCGACTTTTCCTCAGGACGCCGAGGAGCCGGTGATCAGCGAGCTGATGCTCAAGGATCCGGTCATGCTCCTCTATCTATCGGGCGACATGAACGAACGGCGGCTCAAGGAATGGGCCGAAGAAGTCAAGGATGACCTGCAGCAGTTGCCCGAAATCTCCCAGGTGACCCTTTACGGCATCCGGGAATACGAAATTGCCATCGAGGTCAGTGAAAAACGCTTGCGGGAGTACGGGCTGAGCTTCGATCAGGTGACGGCGGCCGTACGTCAAAGCAATCTCAACCTGGCCGGCGGCACGCTTCGCACCGAGGGGGAAGAAATCCGGGTGCGGACCATGGGCCGCAAATACACCGGCAAGGAGCTGGCCGCGATCGTCGTGCTGGCCACGCCTGAAGGCGATATCATCACGCTCGACCGATTGGCGCGTATCGTGGACGGTTTTACCGAGGACCCCATCCAGGCCACCATCAATGGCGCGCCGGCGGTCACCATGATCGTCTACAAGACCAAGGAGGAAGATGCCCTGGTAATCTCCCGCGCGGTGGACCGCTATGTGGCGCAGAAAGCGCAGCAGATCCCGCCGGGAGCCCATCTCAAGATCTTATACGACAACACCGATATGCTGCGGGCGCGCATCAACCTGCTGCTGAAAAACGGCATCATCGGGTTGCTGATCGTGTTTCTCCTCCTGTGGATGTTCCTGAACATCCGTTTAAGTTTCTGGAGCGGCATGGGCATTCCCATTTCCATCGCCGGTGCCATGGCCATCCTGTGGGCCATCGGCGGCACCATCAACATGGTGTCGCTCTTCGGCTTCATCATGGTGCTGGGTATCGTGGTGGATGACGCCATCATTGTCGGTGAGGCGATCTATCATCACCGCAAGTCCGGAAAGCCGCCCCTGCAGGCCGCCGTGGACGGCGTCAGCGAGGTGGGCCTGCCGGTGTTGGCCGCCGTGGTGACCTCGGTCGTGGCCTTCTTGCCGCTGGCCTATATCAGCGGGATCATGGGGAAATTCATCGCCATCCTGCCGATGGTCGTGATCGCCTGTCTGCTGGTCTCGCTGTTGGAATGCCTGTTTCTGTTGCCGGCCCATCTCAGCCATCTGCCCGACCCCAACCGCCCGCCCCGCAATTCAGACCGGCTCCTGCGGCGCCTGGAAGTGGTGCAACGGACCACGAGCCGGGGCATGGAATGGTTCGTGGAACGGGTTTACACGCCTTTTCTGCGGGTGGCCATCAACTGGCGCTACGTGTCCCTGTGTTCCGCCGTCAGCATCCTGATGGTGGCGTTGGGGCTTGTCATGGGGGGCATTCTGAAATTCGAGGTGTTTCCCGAGCTGGACGGGTTCGTCATGACCGCCACGGTGGAATACCCCAACGGCACTCCGCCCGATGTCACGCGACGTGCCCTGCGTCAGGTGGAAAACGCCCTGATCGAACTT
>JASFTA010000291.1:0-4015 GCA_050114115.1 Desulfobacterales bacterium
CGCTTGTGATTGGCCCCCTTCAATGCTTGCGAAACCCGATTGCGAAACCGATACCGACCCCGATGGAAAGGCCGCAGCCGATTGACCACCGCAGGCGTAGCCTCGCTACGTCGAGGACGGGTAAGAGGCGAGAACGCCGCATGGGATCGCAAAATGCCCCTTCGCACTTGCCCACAGTGGCCCGTCAGAGGCGGTAGATTGCGGTTCCAGGCAAGGCCGCAGCCGATTGACCACCGCAGGCGTAGCCTCGCTACGTCGAGGACGGGCAAGAGGCGAGAACGCCGCATGGGATCGCAAGATGCCGCCTCTGACGGGCCACTACTTTAGGCCGATCTTATAGTTCCACACCCCCGGCCGCGATTTTATTTTCACCCCCTTGGGCAGGGGCTCCTCCATCTGGACGAACCAGCGGTAGCCGGCGCGTGCCAGTTCCGACTGCTGCTGACTAAAATCCAGACGCCAGTTGGGGTAGACCCAGAAATTGTCTTCGTGGCGGCTCACCCAGGACTGCTCACCCTTGGGACTCGTGAAGGGCCGGTCGATGCTCAGATCTTCAGCTTTCCCCCTTGAAAGACACAGCGGCCACACGCCTGCCATCACGACACCCAGCGGCAGGGGGCTCGATCGCGGAAGCGTTCGAAAATCTTCCCGCCCCATTTCGGGACTCACAAAGGCCCCGTTGAAACCGGCCTGTTTAAGGCTTTGCAGGGCCAGGGGATTGGCCAGATTGCAGAAAGGTCCGGCCCAGAGGTCCAATCCCCGGGCACCTTTGAAAAGGCACCGCTGCCAGGGCGCGTTGAGGACAAAACGCCGGGCGCCGTTGCGTATCACACGGTCGATCAAGGCCGCCAGTTCCGCCTCCCGATCAGGCCAGAGCACGGGGGTTAGCCACCACCAGACATCAGACTGGCGGCTGCGCGGTGTCCGCGACACGGCCGGGGACGACAGCCACAAACCGGCCGCATAGCCCCGTCCGCGTCGGGTGGGCATCCGGTTCAGCTGGAGGGTTCGGCCGGCCTCCCGGGTGCGCCGGGCCGGCTTGGGCGGGGACCAGCGTCCGGTCACCTCCGGCTCCCGCGGTAGCGGTATGGCGGCGGCCTCGGTCTCCAGATCGGCCAGCATCCTCTGCAGCGCCGGTTCGCGGCGGTCGGTGAGAAACACCGGCGTGCCCTTGCGGATGGGACGCCGGCCTGTTTTTTTAATCGTCAGCCGCCCTTTGGCCGGCACCGCCTGGCCAATCCGCAGTAGGTCGTGGCCTTGGTCGTCTTCGTAGCCCACTCGCAGGACGTCGCCGGGCAGCAGCGCCCGGCGTGGCGTGATAAAAGGTTGCGGGGATGATCCTTTGACGACACCTACCTGCAGGCCCGATCCGGTCTGGACGGCCGCCTGCAGGGGCGATTGGGGACGCTGGGGCAGAAACCGATAATGGGTGTTCGGACGACCCAGGGCCTGTTCCAGCAGCCCCAAGGCCGCCTTCTTGGCCTGGGGATCATGGCCTTCGTCCCGCAGCATACGGTAGGCGCTAACCGCATAGTAGACGTAATGCGGCCCCTTTTTACGCCCTTCGATCTTCCAGGTGCGAATCTGGGGAATGGTTCGCAGGACCTTGACCAGCACGTCCAGGCTGAGATCCATGCAGGAAAACATCCGCCGCCGGGTCCGGTCCTGTTGGTAGTTGCGGCGGCAGGGCTGTACGCAGCGGCCCCGCAAGCTGCTCTTGCCGCCCAGGAAACTGCTCCAGTAGCAGCGGCCCGAGACCCCGTAGCACAGCGCACCGTGAATGAACACCTCCAGCCCCAGGCCCGGTGGACAGGCGGCCCCCATGGCCCGCATTTCGTCGATATCCAGCTCGCGCGGCAGGACCACCTGATCCACCCCCAGGTGCTCCCGCGCCCATGGAAGCGCCGCCGGAAAACTGACGTTGGCCAGGGTGGATAAATGGATTTCACCCTTGAATCCCGCCCGGCGTGCCAGCGGGATCAGACCTAGGTCCTGGATGATGAAGGCATCGGGCCGGACGGTGTGCACCAGGGCCTCAACCAGACCGGCGGCCCGGTCCAGGTCCCGGGTCGTCAGCAGGGCATTCAGGGCGATATAGACCCCGACGCCGTGCCGGTGGGCCAGGGTGGTCAGGCCTGCCAGTTCGGACAGGGTAAAATTCTTGGCCTCCATGCGCGCCGAAAAGTGTTTCAGGCCGCAGTAGACGGCGTCGGCACCGGCCGCCAGGGCCGCCATAAAAGATGCCCGGCTGCCGGCCGGGGCCAGAATGCGCGGTGCCGGTGGAGATTGGGGCTCGGGCGTTGTCATGGACGGCGGTCTCCAAATTGCATCGTTTCGCGTTTTGCTTACCGGCGGCGGGGATCTAAAAACTTGCCGCCGACAGGGCAGGTGTTATATTGTGCAGAATTCATTTGTCAATCATTCCCGCTTCATGGCGTTTTTCTGACAGCAATCCGGCTAGATGCTATAACCGAATCCGGACATGGAAAGGACATAAGTAATGAAAATCGCGGTCAGCGGCAAAGGCGGCGTCGGCAAAACCACTTTCTCCTCACTTCTCATCCGCGCGTTCAACGATGCGGGCAAGCACGTTCTGGCCATCGATGCCGATCCTGACGCCAATCTGGCGGCGGCCCTGGGCATCGCCAATGCCCGCGCCATTACACCGATTGCCGAAATGAAGGATCTGATCTTCGAGCGCACGGAAGCCCAACCCGGAACCGTGGGCGGCTTTTTCAAACTCAACCCCAAGGTGGACGATCTGCCCGAGACACTTGCGGCCCGTTTGGAGAATATCAAACTGATGCGTCTGGGGGGCGTCAAGAAGGGCGGGGCCGGGTGCATCTGCCCGGAGAGCACCCTGCTGCGCGCCCTGATCACCCATGTGGTGCTCGCCCGCGACGAGGTGGTCGTCATGGACATGGAGGCCGGCATCGAACACCTGGGGCGGGCCACGGCCCAGTCCGTCGACAAACTGATCGTGGTGGTCGAGCCCGGCCGGCGCAGCATCGACACAGCCCGCAACATCCAGCGCCTGGCCTCGGAGATTCATCTGGACAAGGTCGCCCTGGTGGGCAACAAGATCCGCAGCGACAAGGACCGCGCCTTTCTCGAGAAGCATTTGGCCGATTTGGACATCATGGGTTTTCTGCCCTACGACGACCAGCTCATCGAGGCCGATCTGGAAGACCGCGCCCCCTATGAAACCGACTCGCCGGCCGTCAAACAGGTCCAAGCAATGATCGCAGGACTCTGATGCGCAAAGGCTACTTTCCCCGCCGGCGTCGGCCGCGCCCGGCCCGCAAAGACCCTGATATCAGAATCCGCCCCGGGGCCGACAAACGACTCCGGACGGTATTTGACCAAATCGGCATCCCCGCACCGAGGCCCTTTGCGCCCGACCCCTTCCAACTCGAGGCCGTGGAGGCCGTGGCCCGGACCGACTGCCTGGTGACCGCCCCCACCGGGGCCGGCAAGACCTGGATCGCGGAAAAGGCCATCCAAAATATTGTGGCCGACGGTGGGAAGGCTTGGTACGCCTGTCCCCTCAAGGCGCTGAGCAATGCCAAATTCGCGGAGTTCTCCCGGATCTTCGGCACGGACCAGGTGGGCATTCTCACCGGCGACCGCCGTGAGCAGCCCGACGCACCGATCATCATCGGCACCACCGAAATCCTGCGCAACCAGCTCTACGACGCCATGCACACGGGGGTCGAACTGGAAGCCGATTTCGTGGTGCTGGACGAAGCCCATTTCCTGGGCGACTACGACCGCGGCGTGGTCTGGGAGGAGATCATGATCTACCTCCCGGCGCGCATACCACTGCTGCTGCTGTCGGCCACCATCGGCAACGCCGGCGAGATCGCCGACTGGCTGGGCGCCATCCGCCGCAAGCCCTGCCGGGTGGTGGCGGAAACCCGGCGGCCCGTTCCGCTCCATCCGCTTTTCTTCGCCCCTTCGGGAACGCTCATGCCGCTGGTCGCCCCCACCGGCCCCAAAGCCCGTCTGAAGCTCT
>JASFTA010000292.1:0-4013 GCA_050114115.1 Desulfobacterales bacterium
GGACTGGGGGGGCGGACCCGGTATGATCGTCTTATCCAAAAAAGTGCCGCACTGGTTGCAATAGCGGGCTGCGTCTGGATTGTCCGACCGGCATTTAGAGCATTGCATGACGAAATTTTGTGTCAACTATCTCCTTTGATGTCAAGTATTCATGCTGGCCACCCGGCCGATGGCCGTTCGTGAGGCATTGCCAACCGTCGAGGGACCAGGGAGATTTTATCTTGCCTTTTTGCAGCAGAAAGCCTATCGTGCGATCAATCTCCCATCCCCGCCGTCGATCTGGTGTGATGGATGGAGAAGAACTCGTTATGAAGGACACCTCTTTATTCGTACCCATCCACATTACATTTCATCACTGGATTAGCGCGGTAGCGACCGAATAATTTGCGGCACAGCCGATTCGTCGTGCAAATCGTAACCACTGCGGGATACCGCCCGGGGCCCCGAATGGATGTAAACGGATGTGACCAGTAAAAGGCATCCTCCATTACGAAACATACAACCCAAAGGAGGATAGCAGCATGGCTACAGGTACGGTTAAGTGGTTCAACGACCAGAAGGGCTTCGGTTTCATTGAGCAGGAGAACGGTCCCGATGTCTTCGTCCACCATTCGGCAATCAATGCCACCGGTTTCAGGTCACTCAAGGAAGGTGAGAAGGTTTCCTTCGACATCCAAGAAGGCCCCAAAGGTCCCGCCGCCGCCAACGTTACGGTAATTTAATTTTCAGTCTGTCGACGTCCCCTTGGCATCCTTTCGCACCACCGAAGGGGTGCCTTTTTTGAATTACCCGTGCGATCTTTGAGGGAGGAAAGCCTTTGGCCAGACCGAATTACAAATTCAAGAAGCGCCAGAAAGAACTGAAAAAACAAAAGAAGCGTGAGGAAAAACTACAGCGTAAGCTGGAGAAGAAAGCCCCGAATGCCGAGCCGGATGCCGCTGAGAGCGAGGAGGATGCGGGGGAAAAAACGATGGCAACCAAGGACGACGATGTTGAACCGTGAGCCCCCGTCCGTCGAGCGGTTGGTATCAGACAAACCTTGGAAGGGAATTTGGCCTTTCGGCAGGCTTGCCGGATCGCGCATCGGTGATGGGGGCCTAAAAAGTGCATCGGCCGCCTGGTCAGGATCGATCCGCCAGGGCCCGCAGCCGCGCCGGCGCTTTGGCATCCATATCCTGGTTGAGCTGCAGCACGATCACCGACAGGATCACCAGGCCCGCACCGAAAAGCTGCCCGAAGCCCATGGTTTCATGTAGAAAAAAAAATGCTAGCATACCGGCCATGATGGGCTCCAGGGTGGCCGTGATGCTGGCCCGGGTGGAGCGGATCAGATTGACGCCCTCCAGAAAGAGGCCGAAGGGAACCAGGGTCCCCAATACGCCAATATAAAGAATCCAGACCCACACGACCGCCGTGCGCGCCGGCAGGAAGGCTTCCAGGGGCGACAGGCACACGTTCCAGGTCAGGGCCCCGAAAAACATGGCATAAAACAAAACCGTCCAGGGACTGTAACGACGCATACCGTATTCTCCCTGAATGGAGTACCAAGCAAATCCCACCGCCGAGAACAGACCACTGACAATCCCCCAAAAATTCATGGCCAGCAGGTCCAGATTATAAGCGCCCACAACCAGATAGCAGCCCGTAAAAGCCCCGCCCAATGCCAGCAGGATAATAGGATTCAGGCGGTCACGGAAAAAGATGGCGGCGTGTAAGGCAATGAAGGCCGGCGCCAGGTATTGCAGCAGGATCGCCGCCGCCACGTGAATCTTGCTGATGGCAAAGAGATAGGTGAACTGGACACCGGCCATGCCGAGACACCCGAAAACAGCGAAATAAGGGATGTCGCCTCGGTCAATCTTAAGCAGGGCCGGATTGCGAAGCAGAAGGCAAAGCAGCAGTCCCGCAGCGGCGATGGTCAACCGCAGCTGGACGAGATGAAAAGGGGTCACGCCGTTGATGAATAGATATTTGGCCGCCGATCCAGACACCCCCCACAAAACCGCGGCCAGGGTGGCGAACAGATAACCCCAGCGTGGGGACCGGACGGTTGGGGGCACGCCCATGGGAGTCGTTCCATTTGGGTTGTCGTTTAAGATCGGCGTCTGGAGTCAAAGTCGCTTCGATAGCAGGTTGCCGCGGTATTGTAAAGCGTCGGCCGCAGGGTTGCGGCATGCTTTTCGAAACCGAAATGGGCGGTGTTTAGCATCAGCTTAGAAGTGGTGCCCAAACCTCTGATGGCGTTAAAGCGCAAGGCGCCGGCTGATGAAAAACGGAGCTTTCTGAAGAAGCCTGCGAAGCACCTTTAGTTTATAAAATCGACGCTGAAGCCAGCATCGTTGGAAAAACCGCCCTTGGACGTTTGAAGGGGTTTGGAAACCACTTCTAAGGACCGGCGGCGATAGGCCATCACGGGCAGAAACCGTAAGCCCGGCAACGGGCCAAGCGGTCCCCCCAAGAGGGCCGGTTCACAATCGGCGCGTGGAATGCATGCGGTCCTGCGGCAGGCACGGTTATCTTCGGGTCAACATCGTTGTTCAGCAGCCGGCGAACGCGCTCGCGGGTGGGGGGATGGGTGCGCAGCAGGGAATTTATCACCGGTTTGATACCCGGCCAGCCGAACCGATGGCGATCAAGACCCTGATTGTGCCGCTCGATCTTGATCAGCGCCCTGGCAAGGGCCTGCGAGGACCCCACCAAAGCGGCGGCATCGGCATCGGCCAGGTACTCCCGTGATCTGGAAAGGGCCAGTTGGAGCAGTAAACCGATGTAAGGTGCCAGGATAAGGATCAGAATGCCACCCAGCCCGATGACCTCATGACCCGCCAGGATCAGCGGCAGGTTGACGATTAACAGCAACTGCCCCAAGAGAGACAGGCCCTGGATCAACTGACTCAGGAGGGCGGCAAAAACCATTACCCGCGTGTCCTGATTGCGGATATGGGCCATTTCATGGGCCAGAACAGCGGCCACCTCTTCACGATCCAGGTGCCGCAGCAGCGCATCGGAGACACCCAACCGGGCGTGTTGACCGCTTCCGACCGTAAAGGCGTTCATGACATTGCCGGGCAGATAGTAAATCCGCGGCGATTGTACCAGACCGGCCCGCTGCGCCAGGGTCTCAACCATCTGATAAAGAACGGGGGCCGTCTGCGGTGCCAGCGGTCGCCCGCCCTGGATTCGGAACATCAGCTGCGGCGCCATCAAGGGCTGCAGCCAATAGAGCCCCAACACCGCGATTAAGGTGCCCAAGGCCATTTCGATCCCGCCCAGAAGCCAACCCGCAAGACCCAGCATGAGGGCCAACGCAGCGACGAGAAAAAATGCCTGTATCCGTGCCGATATCCGTGTCATCTGTATATGCCTGAACCGCATGGAACACCCTGTTTATTTCATTATCAATATATAATTTAATAAATAGTAATGATTAGGTGGCGAGAATCAACCCGCGGCCATGGATCGGGGCGCTATCTGGTGCGGTGGCGGATAACCTTAGGTGTTGAGACGGGTCGGAAGGGGTTTCAATCGATAGGAACCCTCACTTAAAGCGTTCATCGGACCGCTGCTGCCCCGCCTTGCGCTGGGTTTTCTCCAGCCAGCCCACGCGTTCCGGCCTCCGGTGATCGAAAGACGGCACATAGGGCTTGATATCCAGCAGAGGGGTACCATCCAGGATATCGACATCTTGGATGCTCAGGCGAAGGCCCTCGACGGCCAGCAGGCGGACGATGGAAATACCGATGGCATTGGGATGGTTGGGGGATCGGGTGGCAAAGACCCCGCGAGGCTGGTCGTCCAGAAAAGGGGTGATCACCAGCGCTTTCTCCTGGGTCCGATGAAAATGGTAAAGGAGAATGATGTGGGAAAAACCGTCCAGGTCTTGCAAACCGTCCCCATACTCCGGGAAAATGTTGATCGTGCCACGTATGCCGAGGGCCCCGGAAGCTTGAATCGGCATTCCCGCGCGGGTTTGATAGGGAGAGTTAATCACCCCGACGGGCTGGTACATAATC
>JASFTA010000293.1:0-4012 GCA_050114115.1 Desulfobacterales bacterium
CGCGACCAACCTTAACAAGATCAGCTAAAAACATAAAAAACAACTGTCGGTCTTCGGCAATCAGAAAATCGGTGAAAGACAGGCCCGCCAGTTGATGCTGCGTTTGCCCCATGACCGAGGCGGCCAAGAGATTCGCTTCCCGAATCCGCCCCTGGACATCAAAAACGACGGCCGCGCGATCGGTGTGTTCAAGATCATCCGCTGTCATGTCGGTGGTCGCGGGATCTTCGATTTCACCACTGACATCTCGCACCGCACCATCTAAAAAGACGACAACGCCGTCATCATCCAAAACCGCTCTGGCGGTCACGGCCCCCCAAATCGGATGGCCGTCGACGCGCATAAAGGCCAGAGGGATATCATTGATACAGCCGCGGCGTAATACCGTTTGCACGAGAATGCCGCGGTCCTTTTTATTGCGATAGAGGTTGATAATCGGATAGCCAATCGCATCTTGAATCGATTCGAAACCAAATATCCGTATGAAGGGTTGGTTGCAGAAGACAATTTTGCCCTCGACGGTTACGCGGTATAAGGCAACCGGAAAATTCCTCACGAATTCAGCGTAATTGCGCAAGGAGGCATCGGCATTGTTGTGCGAAAGCAAGTTCATCATCGTACGGTGGTTATATACGGTTCATTTTCCAGCATGCGGTCAAATCTGCCGCCGGCGCACGGCGGGTTCTGCTTATATGTTGATCTTGAAGTTCTCAATCTCGGATTCATATTTTTTGGCCCACGTTGCCAAGTTACGCTTAAATTGCGCTTCCGCACCGATCTCATGTGCAATTTCCGAAATCGATTCCAAGACGCCATTCAATAATTCTTCATCGTTCGTGTCGCCGACAAACGAAATTTTATTGTCGACATATTGAAACTCGGCCGCAAATGGATCCAGAAACGGATATTTGTCGGCCTTTTCAACAAACTTGCGATTGAGCAGGGTCGCAAAATCGGAATCACGATTCTTCATGATGCGTGCCGTGCGTTCAAAAATGACCATCAACTCCTCAACTGCCGTTAGCACCCGCAGAGAAGGCGTTGGTGACAGTTCTTCCGCCTCCAGTTCATCATCAATCGCATCCTTCCGGGACTCGCCAGGCTGCATGCGACTGACATGGAATAGGCCACCGTGCGCCTTGGTCATCTTAATCAATTTGGCCAGATCACGATCGTCGCGCAGGCTATCGCCCGCGCCCCACGAATAGGACCCGCCGCAGACCTGACCATTATTGAATAAAATCAACCCACCTTCGGCGCTTTGTCTGATCCGCACCTCAATGAAGCCGGTTAATTCTTCTGTACGCATTTTCTTGACCAGGCCATCCAGATCCGTAAATTCCGTGCTCAAATCCTGGTAGATCCGTTTGGCCTCCGGGATGGTCGACCAGAGATAAATGTCTTCGGTTCTGATTTTATAGACGCTGAGCATGTAGTTGGTGGATGCCGTCGACTGAATCAACTGCGCCATCACGTCGCGTCCGCTTTTCTCCCCCTGGCGGTTTGAGACGAAACCGTTGAGAATCTCATCTTTGTCGAAAAACAGCACCCCTTCCGTGGAAGACGATTTGAAATGTAAGGCGCCGCAGCCGACCTCGCCCTGGAAATGCTCGATTAACATGGGGATTTGTACATAGTAACTGTTCATGTTACCGAGGGTGGGTTTTTCTCTCGGAATAACGAGCATGCCTTCAATCCTGCAAGTATTCAGCAATTATGGGATAATATCGATATAATCCGGGTGCCAATGCTCGTGCTGGCCATTAACGTCGCCGTCGGCGCAGGCGCTCGATTGAAAGGCGGATACTGTCTTGCATCCGTGTAATGGCCTCAGCCAAGTCGCCAATTTCATCCCCTGATTTGGCTTTGATCTCCACACCGAGTTCACCGACACTGATGCGATTGGCCGCATCGGTCAAGGTGCGAATCGGCTTGACGATCGCACGGCTGGCCAGCAGGGCAATGATCACAACCACGATAAACGTCGCACCGAACAATATCATTGCATAGCGCTGCGCCTCGGTCAGTGATTGAAAGGCTTCGTCTTTGGCCTGCTGAATGGCCAGTACCCAGCCTAGATCAGTTTTGCTCGCAAATCCGATCTCCTCCTTACCGTTGGTACCGCTGAATTCAATTAAACCAGCCTGGTTGGCATTGGCAGCCGTGACGAGCGGATGGCGACTTAAATCCTTTTCTTTTTGCACAAACTCCGGGATCTGATGGGCGATCACCTTGCCGTTGGCGTCAACCAAAAAAGCGTACCCGGTCTTTCCCTGGCGCCAGGTGGCGATTCTTTGAGAGATGGTGTCGCGCGTCATGGCCGCCGCTAGGACCCCCACGGTTTCACTATTGCGGATAATTGGCACCGCCAGTACCAGCGCTGGTTTTTTGGATGTCTTGCCGATAAGGTTCTGCCAGGCGATGGGGTTGCCGGCCATTATATCTTGCACATACTGTCGATCCGAATAATCCTTCAGGTCATTGCCGTCATTGCGGGCGACATTCATACCGAAGGTATCCGTCGTGAACACCAGGTACATCCAATCATATTGTTTCTGAATGGTTTTGAGCAGGACTTCCTGCTCGTAACGATTCATGGAGCGCATCGCCGGCATTTCCGCCACAGCTTTGAGTACCCGTATGTTTTTATCGATCCACCCCTCGACATCCGTCGCCAGGGCTTTGGTGATTTGTTGACCAAAACGCTCGTTGTCAGTATAGATCCGATCATTGGTCTGTTTGAAGGAAAGCACAAAATAGACACCGCCCGGTAGCAGACTCACAAGCAGCATCAACATGACAACCTTGGCGGTCAGGCCCATGCCTGCTTTTTTCTTGCGTTTCTCGGTTTTCACCGTTGGCGCGCCCGAAGGCGGCGCGGCAGACGGCGGCGTTGGTTCGATGCTCGTCTGCGGGGTTTCGGTAGCCGGCGGCGGCGTTGGTTCGATGCTCGCCTGCGGGGTTTCGGTGGCCGGCGGCGGCGCCGCCGCGGTATCATCAGCCAGGGATTTATCAATGCCCGCGGACGCAGGCACAACGCCAACTGCTGGCTGCTTTTCAACAGTAATCACATGCGAGCATGACCGGCACTTAAAGCGTGCTTTGTCACCCTTTATCTTCTCAGGATCAATTCGGTACTTTTTGCCGCATTCCTCACAAATGACGATCATTGTTTTACTCCTTGATAGATACTCAGTTCGGGTCGTGTCATCACCGAATTAGATTGTCGGGTGCCTATTTCCTCGATGCCAGTCCCCGCAAATGGCTGTTCCCATATGGTAATCCGCCAGCCATTCTCTCGAAGCCTTCAGTAGCCTTTCTGTTTGATTTTGCTGACCATATTTTGTTTAAATTCTGACTTTTTATCATCACGCTGGATCTCCTGAGCCAGCAGATTGATAAGCTCGGCGGCCTGGTGGGTGGGAAAGCTCTGCAGGGTGTGTCCGAGATCCTCCACCCCGTCTTCGACAATAACCTCGGCCAGCGGGCCAATCGCAAGCGAAAGCTCCGCAATCAGATAGTCAAAAAAATCTCGGTCGGCTTTATGGGCCACCCTTTCGACGGCTTCAATGAGATCCAATTTCAACAGCTTGGATGTCGCCTCGCGCAGATTGGCCATATTAAGACCGGTTTTCTGGGCCACGTGTCCGAGTGTCAGTTCTCCGTCCAGCGTCATCAGAACACTTAACATGTGTCCGTCTAGGGAAAAATTACCGAGATCATCCTTGACCACAGGCTTGAAAACAATGGCCGAAATATCGCCGGACGAAAGATCCATCGCCACCCTCCTGGATTAATTGATCCCTCCTGTTAACCGGCCCATCAGTTCTTTAAATCTTGCACGAGTGTTTCCCGCAAAACTTTAAATTCGCTCTGGATAAATTGCTTGATCGACGCCATCGCGTCTTCGAATTGTTGTGATGTTACCAATGCCGGTGAAGTGGACGACGGTTGACCGGGCGGTGGTTTTTGAACTGTACGTTGGGCGGAATTGTCGCTATCCTGCGGCGCG
>JASFTA010000294.1:0-4001 GCA_050114115.1 Desulfobacterales bacterium
CTGGACCCGCCAGAAGGTCTGGACCGAGGTCAAACAACGCTTCCCCGCCACCATCGAGCTGGCGCTGGTGGCACTGTTGATCAGCTGTTTTGCCGGCATGATCCTGGGCATCATCTCGGCCACCAAACAGTATTCCATTTTCGACTATGTCAGCATGCTCGGCGCTTTGGCCGGGGTCAGTATGCCCATCTTCTGGCTGGGGCTGGTCTTCATGTTGATTTTCTCCCTCAACCTTGGATGGCTGCCCCTGTCCGGCCGGCTGAGTATCGGTGTCGACCTCGAAATCGTCACCAATTTCTACATTCTGGACGCCATCATCACCCGCAACTGGCCGGCCTTCAAAGACGCCGTCTGGCACATCATCATGCCGGCCGTGACCCTGAGCACGATCCCCACCGCCATCGTGGCCCGCATGACCCGCTCGGCCATGCTGGACGTCCTGCGCCAGGACTATATCAAGACCGCCAAGGCCAAGGGCCTATCGCAACTCAAGGTCATTTTCAAACATGCCCTGCGAAACGCCATGATCCCGGTGGTGACCACGATCGGACTGCAGTTCGGCGTGCTGCTGGGCGGGGCGATTCTGACCGAAACCATTTTCGCCTGGCCCGGCGTTGGCAAATGGATGTACGACGCCGTCATGCAGCGGGACTACATGGTCATTCAGGGCGGGACCCTGTTTATTGCCGCCCTGTTCGTGGTCATCAACCTCTGCGTGGACGTGCTCTATGCGGTCATCAATCCGCGCATCAGCGTCCAATAGAAAATTGATAAATTAAATACTTAGCGTACTCATGAGCACTGCAAGCAACCCCTACGACCGACATCCATTCTTCGAACAGCTCAGCCAGCTGTGGCGGAACAAAACCGCCATCATCGGGCTGGTCATCATCACGGGCTTCATCATGGTGGCCATCCTGGCGCCGGTGCTCAGCCCCCACGACCCGGTGGAAACCTCGCTCTATGATCAGCTCAAGCCTCCCGTTTGGCATGAAACCGGTACATGGAAAAACATTCTCGGCACCGACGAGCTGGGTCGCGATACCCTCTCGCGGATCATCTACGGAGCCCGTGTATCCTTGACCGTGGCAATTGTCAGCGTGGGCATCGCCTTTACGCTCGGAACCCTCCTGGGCTGCCTTTCAGGCTATTACAAAGGCATCGTGGACAGCATGATCATGCGGGTCATGGACATGATCCTGGCCTTTCCGTATCTGCTGCTGGCCATCGTGGTGGTGGCCTATCTGGGGCCCAGTCTGCAAAACGCCATGATGGCGATCGGCATCACTTATGTGCCGCGCTTTGCCCGGATTGTGCGCGGGAGTGTGCTGGAAGAATGTGAAAAGGACTATGTCATGGCGGCGCGCGCCGTCGGCGCCCGTGATTTGCGTATCATTTTTATCGGCATCCTCCCCAACTGCCTGGGACCGCTCATCGTTCAGACCACCTTGAGCATGGCCTCGGCCATCCTGGATGCAGCCGCCCTGAGTTTTCTGGGTCTCGGCGCACAACCCCCCACACCGGAATGGGGTGGCATGATCGCCCGCAGCCGGGCGCTGATCCTGCGGGCCTCCTGGGTCATGACTTTCCCGGGCATCGCCATTCTGCTGGCGGTTCTGGGTTTCAACCTTCTGGGTGACGGCCTGCGGGATGCGCTGGACCCACGGCTGCGCGATTGATCCCAATCAACGGCAGCGCGGTGAACGAACGGTCTCTTATGGAAGCACAACCACTGCTCAAGATCGAAAACCTCAAGACCTATTTTTATGTCAAAGGTCAAGTCGCCAAAGCCGTGGACGATGTCAGCCTGACCATTCCGGCCGGCCAGACGCTGGGTCTCGTGGGGGAATCCGGATGCGGGAAAAGCGTGACGGCCCACTCGATTATCCAGCTGATCCCTGAGCCCCCGGGTAAAATCGTGGGCGGACGGATCGAATTCGATGGCAAGAACCTGCTGGATCTGCCCGAAAGCCAGATGCGCGAGATTCGGGGCAACCGCATATCGATGATCTTTCAGGAACCCATGACATCGCTGAATCCAGTGTTCTCGGTGGGCGATCAGGTGGGCGAAGTCATGCGCCTGCACCAGAAACTTTCGCGCCAGGCGGCCCGGGAGCGGACCGTGGAGATGTTCACCCTGGTGGGGATACCCGCCCCGGAAAGCCGCCTGGACGACTACCCGCACCAGATGAGCGGCGGCATGCGCCAGCGGGTAATGATCGCCATGGCCCTGGCCTGCAATCCGCGCCTGATGATCGCCGACGAACCCACGACGGCACTGGATGTCACCATCCAGGCCCAGATTCTGGATTTGATGAATCAACTCAAAACCGAAACCGGCGCCTCGATCCTGTTCATCACCCATGACCTGGGCGTGATTGCCGAAATGGCCCAGCACGTGGCGGTGATGTACGCCGGTAAAATGGTGGAATACGCGGACGTTCAGACCCTGTTTGCCGCCCCGCAACATCCTTACACGGTTGGATTGATGGCCTCCATTCCGGTTCTGGGGCATAAGACCGATGAAGGACGCCTGAGCACAATCAAGGGTACCGTTCCGTCACTGTTCAACCTGCCCCAGGGCTGCACGTTCAGCGACCGCTGCCCGGACGTCTTTGACGACTGCCGCCAGATCAACCCCGACATGTATCCGGTCGGCACCAACCATATTGCACGGTGTCTGAAATATGCCTGAAACCCAGCCTTTGCTCGACGCGCGCGGGCTCGTTAAACATTATCCCATCAAGGGTGGCGTGATGCTCAAGGAAATCGCCGCGGTCAAGGCCGTCGACGATGTCAGTCTGAGCATCAGCCCGGGTGAGACCCTGGGCCTGGTGGGCGAATCCGGCTGCGGCAAATCCACCTTCGGCCGTGCCATTCTGCGCCTGGAAGAACCCACCGCCGGAGAGGTATGGTTCGACGGCGACAATATCCTGGCCTATGACGCCCAGCAAATCAGGACCCTGCGCAAAAAGATGCAGATCATCTTCCAGGACCCTTTTTCGTCGCTCAATCCCCGTAAACCGGTATCGTCGATTGTGGGCGAGCCCCTGCTGATCCACGGGATGAAAAACCGCCAGGAGCGGGATGCGCGGGTTTTGGAGCTGCTGCGCGTGGTGGGCCTGCGCCAGGAGCACATGCGACGCTACCCCCACATGTTTTCGGGGGGCCAGCGCCAGCGTATCGGCGTGGCCCGGGCCCTGGCCCTGAATCCCCAACTGGTGGTCTGCGACGAGGCCGTATCGGCCCTGGACGTCTCCATCCAGGCCCAGGTGCTCAACCTTTTAAAGGATCTCCAGCACGACTTCGGTCTGACCTACCTGTTCATCTCCCACGATCTGCACGTGGTGGAGTACATCAGCGACCGGGTGGCCGTCATGTACCTGGGCAAGATCGTCGAAGTCGCCCCAAGCGCCTTGATCTACGCCCAGCCCCTGCACCCTTACACCCAGGCCCTTTTGAGTTCGTCGCCCATGCCCGATCCAACCCACCGCCGCAAGCGTATCATCCTGAAGGGCGACGTTCCCAGCCCCATCGATCCGCCGCCCGGATGCCGTTTCCACACCCGCTGCCCGTTTGCCGAAGCCATCTGCGCTGAAAAGGAACCGACCCTGCAGGATGTCAATCCCGGCCACCAGGCCGCTTGCCATTTTGCGGGCCAGGTCGGCCCTTGAGGCACGAATACCAAATCGGATTTGAAAAAGCGCGCATTTTAGTTTAAAGCGTCGGCCGAAGACCTTGCGCGTTAAAACGCCTGACGCGGTCAAGGCCTTCCAGGCGAACCACAGGAATCAATATGGCAACAACGCTCCCGACCAGCCATCATGACGTTTTTCACTTCGTCATGATCAAACCGACGCATTACGACGACGATGGCTATCCCATTCAATGGCTGCGATCGGCCCTGCCGTCCAATACGCTGGCCTGCCTGAACGGCCTGGCGGAGGACGCCCGCCGCCGGCAGATCTTGGGCCCGTCGGTTGCGCTGCGCCTCCACACCT
>JASFTA010000295.1:0-4000 GCA_050114115.1 Desulfobacterales bacterium
TAAAACCACAGCAACGATTCCGGCCAGTAAAAGAGTCCACACGGTTGGCAGCGTTTACCTTTCCAGGGTTAGGATCGCAGGGTCGCCGTCAGGCGCAGGGGATGGATCAGCAGTTCGAGGGCCGGAACGATGCCCCGGCAAACCACGTCGGCGGCCGCCAGGGTTTCGAAGGCGGCGCCTTCGTCGAGGATCACGGCAATGCCCAGCCCGGCGGCCGCGAGCATCCGCCGGTCGTTGCGGCCGTTGCCGACGGCCACCGTCAGGGCGGCGCCGAGTCGTTCCACGTAATCTAACTTGGCGACATCCTGGTCTCCGGGCGGCAGCACGGACAGTTTGACGGGGCAGCCTTTGAGGCCGTTGGCCGCCAGGCCGAAGGTGTCCGCCGTGATCACGTGAATCGTCACCTGGGAGGCCAGGACCTCCATGGCCGCCGCAACCCCCGCCGCGATCTCGCCGTCCACGGCCAGGGTGCCGTTGTAATCCATCACGAGATGTTCAAGACGCAACAAACCGTAGCCCGGAATGTCGACGGCGATCATCGCTTCTCCTCAAATTTGACAAACTCGTAAAAAGTCATTTTTCAGGCGGTTTCGTAAAAAGTTCGAGATCAAGGCTTGCGAAGCCCGAGGAATGAGGCGTACTTACGGTACGCCGCAGTGACGAGGGCTGAAGCGTAACACAGATATCGGACTTTTTACGAGACCGTCAAAGTTCGAAGGGGGTCATGCTTTCGTAGCCCCCGTCGGTCACGAGGACGGTCTGTTCGAACTGAGCCGAAAGCGATCCGTCGGCCGTGACCGCGGTCCATTTGTCCGGCAGGATGCGCAGTTCGCGTCCGCCCAGGTTGATCATGGGTTCGATCGTAAACACCATGCCGGGCACCAGCGGCGTTCCGGTGTGGCGTTTGCCGAAATGCGGTATTTGCGGTGCTTCATGAAAGGCCAGCCCGACACCGTGTCCCACGAATTCCCGCACCACGGAGCAGTTTCGGCTTTCGGCATAGTGCTGGATCGCCCAGCCAATATCGCCGACCGTGTGGCCCGGTTTAACCATGTTCAGGCCCTCTTTCAGGCAGTTGCGGGCCACGTCGACAATCTTGCGGGCTTCGGGTGCCGGGGGGCCGATAAAATAGGTCTGATTGGCATCGGCGTAAAAACCGTCCAGGATGGAGGTGATATCCACATTGACGATATCCCCCTCCGCGAGGATGCGCTCACCCGGGATGCCGTGGCAGATGACTTCGTTGACCGAAACACAGACGCTCTTGGGGAAACCGCGGTAATCGAGCGGGGCCGGGGTGGCGTTGTGCGCAAGGGTATACTCGTGCACCAGGGTGTCGATCGCCTCGGTGGTGATGCCGGGCGCAAGCAGGGTTTCGACCTCGCGGAAGGTGGCCATGACCAGTTCGCCGGCACGGCGGATTTTAACAATCTCTTCCGGGGTCTTCAGACGAATGTTGTATTTCTTGAGATAGACCTGCGCGATGGGCTCCGGCGGCTTGCCCGGCCGATCCATACAGCAGTTTTTATATTTCTTGCGGCTGCCACAAGGGCAAAGTTGATTGCGCCCGATTTTGCCGGTTTTCTTTTTTTGTTTCATCGATACCTGCTTGCTGTATGGCGGTCGGCACGCTTGCCGGACGAAGGGTTCCATGCTGCCAAGATAAAGCGTTAACGGATCAATTCAATCAGAAAGGCAAGTGATTGTCCATCACTCGTTGAAATCGAGAATCATCCGCTCCCGGTCATCGGGGTGAACATCTTCCTCCGGCAGGGTCAGGCCCCGGACGGAAATGCCGGCGCGATGGACCGTTTCACGGTCGCCGGATACCAGCGGATGCCACCAGGCCAAAGGCTTGCCCGCGGCCAGCCGCTGGTAGGCACAGCTGTTCGGCAGCCAGTCGGTCGCCTCAAGGTTGCTGGCCGTGAGCTTGCGGCAGTCGGGAACCCGTTGGGTGCGCTGATCGTAATCCCGGCAGCGGCAGGTATGCCGGTCCAGTAACCGGCAGGCCACCATGGTGTAAAAGACCCGGCCGCTTTCCCGTTCCTGCAGCTTGTGCAGGCAGCAGCGCGCGCAACCATCGCACAGGGATTCCCATTGGGAACGGGTCATGTCCGCCAGGGCGGTGGTTTCCCAGAAGGGTGTCATGGGGGTCATGATCTCAGGGCGTTACCACAACCGCCTTTTCGATGATGATCGCCCGTTTGGGAACATCCTCGTAACCACCCACCTTCATGGTTGGCGCCATTTCGATCCGCTCCACCACATTCATGCCCTGGATGACCTGTCCGAAGACGCAATATCCCCAGCCGGAGCGGGAGCGGCTCTTGAAGTCCAGAGGAAAGTTGTCCCGTACGTTGATGAAGAATTGCGAGGTGGCCGAATGGGGGTTGCCCGTGCGCGCCATGGCGATGGTGCCCTTTTTATTCTTCAGGCCGTTGTTGGCTTCGTTGCGGATCGGCGCGCGGCCGGCTTTGGCGACCATGCCCGGCATCATACCGCCGCCCTGGATCATGAAGTCCTTGATCACGCGATGAAAAATGGTGCCGTCGTAATAGCCCTCACGCACATAGGTCAGAAAATTCTCGACAGTCTCGGGCGCGGCCTGGGGATTCAATTCCAGCACGATCAGTCCTTTGGTGGTCTCCAGGCGGACCTGGGGGTTGTCGGCCAGGGCCGGGACGGCCAGCCCTATGATCACCATCGCCATCGTGATAAGTTTTGCGATTTTCACGTTTCGATCCTCTCTTGTGTCTTTGGTTGCATACGGTTTTACGCGGGAGCGGATGAGTGGCATGTGCTTCGATCCCGGGCGCCGGCCCAATGGCCGCATCGGCCCGTGGGTTGTCCCGGAGGCGCTCCGGCCGCGTTCCGCGATCAACGGGTTTTGCTGAGACGACTTCTAGTGTATTTTGTAAAAATCGTCAACTTGGGGGGCTGGCAGGGACAAGGACGCATCGCGATCGACTCTGGTTGACGTCATCGCCGCCGCAATGATTACCACGGCATCCGCCCGGCCCCGTCGGCGCGGGCCGAAACGAATTGACACTCCGGGGACTTTCAGGTAAAGTTCGGCCAGCCTAAAATTTTTAACCTGATTGAGGATATGGCATGGCCGCATCGGAAACGCTCACCGCCAGCATGGAAGACTATCTGGAGGCGATTTACCACATCGTCCGCAAGAAGCAAGCCGCCCGTGCCAAAGACATCGCCCGGCGCCTGGACGTCAACAACTCTTCGGTGACCGGTGCCCTGCGTACCCTTTCGGAAAAAGGGTTTATCAACTATGCGCCCTATGACGTGATCACCCTGACCCCCAAGGGCCGGCAGCATGCCGAGGATGTGGTCCGCCGCCACGAAGCCCTGATGGATTTCTTTACCAAGGTGTTGTGTGTCGATGCCGAAGAGGCCTCGGAGGCGGCCTGCAAGATGGAGCACGCCGTTTCCCGGACGATTCTCGATCGTCTGATCCGGTTTGTCGAGTTTCTGGAGATCTGTCCCCGCGGAGGCGAATCCCTGATCCAGGGCTTCAAAAACCACTGTGGCCAGGATGAAAATTTCATTACCTGCAGCGATTCCATCAGCGCATGCCTGGAAATTCTCAAGCAGCGCCAGATTGAAATCGAGGGCGACCGCCTGGATATGGTGGCCCTCAAGGACCTTGGGGTCCAGCAGCGCGGCAAGATTATCCGGATCAGGGGTAAGGGCGGAATGAGCCGGAAATTGGCCGAACTGGAAATCACCCCCGGCAGCATGGTGGAAGTCCTGCGGCTTCTGCCGGACACGGCCGCCATCGAAATCAAGGCCCGGGGCTATCGCCTGACCCTTAGTGCGGAAGACGCCGCCAGGATTCAGGTGGAGCGCTATTCCGCCTGAAGGTTGTGCCGGCCGCAACCCCGCTTCGTGACCGAGGAGCCATTCGCCGATGCAACCCTTCCGGGCCTTCCCGGCCGCGCGCAAGTCAAACATCCGCTTCGTTCTGACCGATATCGACGATACC
>JASFTA010000296.1:0-3995 GCA_050114115.1 Desulfobacterales bacterium
ACCCCCGGCCGCTGAAAAGCCCGGCCACGCGGGAGAGCACCCCGGGTTCGTTGTCCACCAGCATCGTAATGACGTGCTTGTTTTCTTTCATCGTCTTTTCCGTTAAACCAGCAGCATTTCCGTGATATTGGCCCCGGCCGGCACCATGGGGTAGACGCTTTCCTCCTTTTCGACCACGAAGTCCATGATCACCGGCAGCTCGCAGGCCAGTCCCTCCTTGAGGACCGGAATGACTTCTTCCGGCCGGGTGGCCCGCAGGCCCACGGCACCGAAGGCTTCGGCCAGTTTGACGAAATCGGGCTGGTGATCCATGGTCGTGCAGGCATAGCGTTTTTCGTAGAAAAGCTCCTGCCACTGGCGCACCATGCCCAGGTAACCGTTGTTGAGAATCAGGACCTTGACCGGCAGACAGGACTGCATGGCCGTGGCCATCTCCTGGATGTTCATCTGGATGCTGCCGTCGCCGGCGACATCCACGACGATCCGGTCGGGCTGCGCGGCCTTGGCCCCGATGGCCGCCGGCAGGCCGAAGCCCATGGTCCCCAAACCGCCCGAGGTGATGAACTGGTAGGGGCCGTCGAAATGGTAGTACTGGGCGGCCCACATCTGGTTCTGGCCCACCTCGGTGGTGATGATCGCTTTGCCTTCGGTGAGTTCGAAGAGTTTGTCGATCACGAACTGGGGCTTGATGATTTCGGCCCCCTGGTCGTAGGCCATGCGATGCTGTTCCTTCCAGGTGGCGATCTGTCCCAGCCACTCCCGGCGATCATCCTCGAGCGTATCCAGATTCTCTTCCGCAATCATGCGGTTGAGCTCATTCAGGGATGCCCGGCAGTCGCCCACCACCGGTATGGCCACCCCGACATTCTTGCGGATGGAGGTTGGGTCGATGTCGATATGCACGATCTGGGCATTGCCGGCAAATGATTCGATCTTGCCGGTGACCCGGTCGTCGAAACGCACGCCGATGGCGATCATCAGATCGCAGGCCCCGGTGGACATGTTGGCGCGGTAGGTGCCGTGCATGCCGATCATGCCCAGCCAGAGGGGGTCGGAGCCCGGAAAGGCCCCCAGGCCCATCAGGGTGGTGGTGACCGGCATCCGCGCCCGGCGGGCGAAGGCGGTAAAGGCTTCCGAAGCGCCCGAGAGGATCACCCCGCCGCCGCCGAACAACAGGGGCCGGCGGGCTTTCTTGATCAGCCCCACGACTTTCTTCAACTGCTTCATGTTCGGACGGTAAGTGGGCTGATAGGATTTGATCTTGATTTCCTCATCCGGGCGAAATTCGGCCGTCTGGGTGCCCACATCCTTGGGAATATCCACCAGCACCGGCCCGGGCCGCCCGGAGCGCGCCAGAAAGAAGGCTTCGCGCATGGTGCGTGCCAGGTCGTCGGCGGATTTGACGAGATAGTTGTGCTTGGTGCACGGACGCGTGATGCCCACGATGTCGACTTCCTGGAAGGCGTCGTTGCCGATCAGGTGGGTCGGCACCTGGCCGGTAATCACGACCAGCGGAATCGAATCCATATAGGCCGTGGCAATTCCGGTGACGGTGTTGGTGGCCCCTGGCCCGGAAGTGACCAGGCAGACTCCGGCCTGGCCGCTGGCCCGGGCATAACCGTCGGCGGCGTGGACGGCACCTTGCTCGTGGCGCACCAGAATGTGCCGGATATCGGTTTTAACCAGCTCGTCATAGATGTCGATGACGGCGCCCCCTGGAAAGCCGAAAACGGTGTCGACCTTTTCTTCTTTCAGGACGGCCATAAGGATCTGGGCTCCAGTCATTTCCATGGCTATCTGCTCCTCGTTGGGTTGGCGTTAGGTAACAATCGCGCCCTGGGCGGCCGAGGCCACCTGCCGGGCATAGCGGGCCATATAGCCGGTTGTTATCCGGGGCGGCGGCGGCTGCCAGGTCTTCAGGCGTTCATCGATCGTTGCCGCTGGCAGTTCCAAGGTGATCGTTTTCGCGGGGATGTCAATGCGGATCATATCGCCTTCGGCCACCACCGCCAGCGGTCCGCCCTGCATGGCTTCCGGCGAAATATGCCCGATGGCGGCTCCGCGGGTGCCGCCCGAAAAACGTCCGTCCGTCAAAAGGGCCACGTGGGCGTCCAGCCCCATGCCGGCGATGGCCGAGGTCGGGGTCAGCATTTCCCGCATGCCGGGCCCCCCCATGGGGCCTTCGTAGCGGATTACGACCACATCCCCTTTGCGGATCTCGCCGTCCATGATGGCCCGGCTGGCATCTTCCTCGGTATCGAAGACACGGGCCGGGCCGTTGTGCTGCATCATTTCCGCGCGCACGGCTGTCTGCTTGACGACACAGCCCTCGGGCGCCAGGTTGCCGAATAGAACGGCCAGGCCGCCGGTGGC
The DNA here is from genome assembly GCA_050114115.1 of Desulfobacterales bacterium. Taxonomy (GTDB): domain Bacteria; phylum Desulfobacterota; class Desulfobacteria; order Desulfobacterales; family UBA5852; genus JABZFP01. Next base: position 2,374 of record JASFTA010000296.1, read on the forward strand.
ATGATGGGGGCGGCTCAGCGGCCGGATCACCTCATCGTCGCGCACCGCCGCCGCGGCGATGGTGTCCGCCACGGTTCCGCCGCTGACCGTGCCGCAGGTGGCATCGATCAGTCCGCCGCGGTCGAGCTGCTTGAGAACGGCGGGGATGCCGCCGGCCCGGTGCAGATTTTCGATATGGTGCTCACCGCCGGGGCTCAGGGAACACAGGTGCGGGGTCTGGCCGCTGACGGCATTGATCATCTCCAGGTCCATGGGAACGCCGGCTTCGTAGGCCAGGGCCGTGAGGTGCAACACGGTGTTGGTGGAACAGCCCAGGGCCATGTCGACGGTCAGGGCGTTGCGAAAAGCCTCCGGCGTCAGGATCTGGCGCGGGGTCAGGCCTTCGTGGGCCAGGGCCACCGCGCGCATGCCGGCCTGTTTGGCCAGACGGGTGCGTGCCGCGAAAACCGCCGGGATTGTGCCGTTGCCGGGCAGGGCCAGGCCAATGGCTTCGGTCAGGCAGTTCATCGAATTGGCGGTGAACATGCCGGAGCAGGACCCGCAGGTGGGGCAGGCGGCCTCTTCGATGGCCGCCAGCTCCGCTTCCGACATGCGGCCGGCCTTGACGGCCCCCACGGCTTCGAAAACACTGATCAGATCGACCTTGTCGCCGGCGCAGGTGGGGTGTTCACCCGCCAGCATGGGGCCGCCGCTCACCACGATGGCCGGCAGGTCGAGGCGGGCGGCCGCCATCAGCATGCCTGGCACGATCTTGTCGCAGTTGGGGATCAGCACGAGGGCGTCGAAAGCGTGGGCGATCGCCATGACCTCGATGGAATCGGCGATCAGCTCCCGGCTGCCCAGGGAATATTTCATACCGGTGTGATTCATGGCGATACCGTCGCAAACACCGATGGTGCCAAAGTCGATCGGTGTGCCCCCGGCCATGTAGATCCCGGTCTTGACGGCGGCGGCGATACCGTCCAGGTGGGCGTGGCCCGGGATGACCTGATTGGCGGCATTGGCAATGCCGATCAAGGGGCGCTTGATTTCCTGATCCGTATAGCCGATGGCCTTGAACAGCGCCCGGTGGGGTGCGCGCTCGAGGCCCGCTTTGACCTGATCGCTTTTCATCGGTGCGTCTCCTGCACGAAAAAAACCGTTACCAGCGGCGGGCTGATAACGGTTTTGGTGTTTGGCGGTATTGCTTTAGTTAAGCCGGTATCAACCCTTGCCCCGCGGTAGAATAATGAGACCTACCCCGAGGATCCGAATAAGGCCGACAAGGATGTTGATATTGGCGATAAGTTTCATAATACGTCAAAATCTTTGGGTTTTGGGATCAGTTAGCAGCCGCTTTCTAACTTGTCAAGACATTTCCGCGCCCACGGGTGATACACCGCCTTGCCTTTAGCGCGTTCTGAGCATTTCCCGACATTTCGTCGGGGGCCACCCGGATACCGGGTGAGGATGCTAAATGGGGCCGTCGCCGACCACAGGAAAATAGCGAACATGATTTCCCCCTGGGTTGATACTTTTCTTTTGCGGAAAAGAAAAGATACCCTTGTAAAAAGTCATTCTTCAGACGATCTCGTAATAAGTTCGAGATCAAGGCTTGCGAAGCCTGAGGAATGAAGCGTACT
>JASFTA010000297.1:0-3994 GCA_050114115.1 Desulfobacterales bacterium
GGCATTCTGACCAGCGAGGGGCGAATCAGCGGGAAACATTGCAGCTTAGTTCAACGGCACCAACTCCACACGACGGTTCCGCGCGCGGTTTTCCTCGGAATCGTTGGGGAAACGGGGACGGTCTTCACCGTAGCCCCGGGCCTCCAGCCGATCGCGGGCGATGCCCTGGCTGACCAGGTATTCCTTGATCGAATTGGCGCGCCGATCCGACAGCGTGCGGTTGTATTCGGCCGGCCCCAAGTCACAGGTATGCCCCTGGATTTCGACACGGATCTGGGGATTCTCCCGCAGAATCTTGATGTCGCTCTTCAGAACTTCCTTGGCATCGGGGCGGACCACGTCGCTGTTGAAGTCGAAATTCACGCCGCTGAGAATCCAGGTGATCTTGGGCTGCGGCAGCGGGGCCGGTTTGGCCACCGGTTTCGGTTTGGGCGCCGCCTTGGCCAGAAAGACTTTTTCCACGAAAGCGGCCATACCTTGACTGCTGACGATCTCCTCGGCACTCGTGGCAATACCGCAATCGGTCGCGGCCGCCAGGTCGGACATCAACTGGCGTCCCGCATCGGTATTGCCGACGAAGACGGTGTGCAGGCACAGGCGATTGCCGTACTGGGTATTCAATTCCTGGGCCGCATCGATCGCCGCGGTGGTTATCGTGTTTTCCTGGCCGTCGCTGAAGACGAGGACCGCAATGTCGCCGCTTGAATTCTTGAGCATCTCGCCCGCCTGCGTCAGCCCCAAACCCATGGGTGTCGTACCACCCGGTGCGGTAATGGCGTTTAGACCCTGTTCCATTCCGGCCTGACTGTAGTCGGTCATGCCGTAGACCGTTTCAGTGGGGGACTTGGACACGTTGGGGTTTAATCCGAAAGCCGTCATGCCCCCCTGAATCGGCAGCGCCGGCATCGTAGCGTTCATCCGGTGCACCAGATCCTTGGCGACGGCAAATTTGGAATGTCCCATGTGCGTCTGGCCCTCATAGGGCTTGCCCATCGATGAGGAGGCATCGAAGACCACGACGAAATTATCGACCTTGGGTTGATAGTCGCCGGATTTCAACTGGGGATTGAAATCACGCGGTGAAAAGCTTGTCATGGGTTGGGGGGGGGCTGCACAACTGATCAACATCACAATGACCGCGAGTGAAACGCCGATACGAAAAATGGATTGGTTCATTGGCTCACCTCATCTGGTTTGGACGATTAGTATCAGAAAGCTGATGCCGACCTGCCATCAGCACGTAAGGGTAATTTGTTTGTGAATCACAGTCGGTGTGATCCGCTTCCGCTACAGGGCCAAGAAGGCCGGCGGTTGGCGATGCTTTGCCGGGATCGTTTCCGTCCCTCCGATAATCATTGAAAAGCTGTACACAGACCAAAGGATCGCAAAGAGGATTGATTCGTTTAAGTCAATTGTAATCGGAATCTTAAGGTACCCACGGTCGAGCTCAGTGTTTACAGTAACTACGTGATGGTCATTGTCAACCGGCGTGGTTGCTGGTTTTGCGGAAAACAGCCTTGGCGAGGTGGGCCCTTGTGGGATATTGGTAATAATAAGGCTTAGTCATCCAATTTACGCTCATCCGCTAGCAATTCAATCTTCAGGGATATGCATTGCCAGGCGCATTCGGTCTCGGCCGATTGCGGAAAAATGTCATGGGCACAGGCAAAATCTAAACGATCCGAAGCGAAAGCGCCGGGTAAGGACCATTCGTGCGCCTGTTGAGACGGGTAACCGCACGATTTATGAGAGCGTAATCGTCGATTTATCCATCTGCTCGGTTTGATGCGGCCCGGGCATCGGTGCGGGCGTTTTAGAGGGCGCGCCGGCACACCGCAGCGAGGACCGCTGCCGCAGAGCCCCGCAGGTGTTGGCAATGCCTTGTTTCTTGCATGATCTTGCATGGTTATCTATTCTATGGTAGGTTCGCCGGTCATGAAACAATATCTTATCGATGAACTGCGGCGCGAGGATTACGAAGCTCTTCAGAATTACTTCCAGGACCACTTTACACCATCCGGTCTGGACGGATTGTACTGGCTTGCCCTCGAGGCCGATCTTTTATCGGCAACCCAGCGTGCGCATACGCGCTGCCAGCCGCACTACTTTGCCGTTGAACTTCAGCCGGACCGGCTGTCCTGCGAGATGCTGGTCAGGACCCCGGCCCGGGTGCGTTGCGACTGCATTGCCTACGCCGACGAGCGACAGCGTGACTGGCTTCTGCAGGTAATCGACGCCGTCTTGGAAAAACTCGCCATAAGCGTATGAAGCACCAATTATGCTGAAAATAATACCGCTCGGAGGTCTGGGTGAAATCGGCCTCAACATGATGGTGTTCGAATACCACGATACCTTGTTTATTGTGGATTGTGGGTTGATGTTCCCGGAAGATTACATGCTCGGGGTGGATTACGTGATCCCCGATATGGGCTACATCCAGGCCAACCGCTCCAAGGTGGCGGCCGTCGTGTTGACCCATGCCCACGAGGACCATATCGGCGCGTTGCCCTTTTTGCTGCGGATCGTCAATGTACCGATTTTCGGCACGCCATTCACGTTGGGCGTCGTGCGCAACAAACTCGAGGAGGCCGGGCTGGCGCCGTCGGCCCGGCTGCATGAAATCAAGGCGGGCGGTCGCATCAAGCTGGGTGAATTCGAACTGGAGTTCATTCGCGTCAGGCACTCGGTGGTGGACGGCGTGGGTTTGGCGATCGAAACCCCCCTGGGGGTCGTCATCCACACCGGTGATTTTAAAATCAGCCACAACAACTCGGACGGCATGGCCACCGATGTCAATCGTTTTGCGATGTACGGCGACAAGGGCACCTTGGCCCTGCTTTCGGATTCCACCAATGTGGAAAAGGAGGGCTATACGATTTCGGCCCAGCAGATCGGGGCCTCGCTGGCACGCGTTACCGAGGGGCGTCGGGGGCGCATCATTATCGCCCTGTTTGCCTCCAATATCACCCGCATCCAGCAGATCGTCAATATCGCCCGGGCGCGCCAGAAGAAGATCGTCTTCAACGGCCGCAGCATCGAGGTGGCGGCGCGTCTGGCCCAGGAGTTGGGCTATCTCCGCATCCCCACCGACATGGAATTGAATATCGATGATATCGGCTATTATCCTGATGATGAAATTATCCTCGTGACCACCGGCAGCCAGGGGGAGCCCATGTCGGTGCTGGCCCGGATGGCTGCCGGTACGCACAAGTACATCAAGATCCGTAAGGAGGACACGGTCATCCTGTCCTCCAAGTTCATCCCGGGCAACGAACGGGCCATCGCGGGGATCATCAATCGACTTTACCGCCTGGGGGCCGATGTGATTTACGAAAAAATCTCGGATATCCATGTCTCCGGCCATGGCTTCCAAGAAGAACTCAAGCTGATGATCAATTTGACCAAGCCGCGTTTTTTCATGCCGATTCATGGGGAATACCGTCACCTGACCCTGCATTCGCGTCTGGCCCAGTCGATCGGTATGCCGGCCGAACGGGTGCTGCTGGCCGAAAACGGGCAGATGGTCACTTTTGACCACCAGGGGGCGCGTTTGCGGGAGCGTATTCCCACCGGTCGCGTGCTGATCGACGGCAAGGGCATCGGTGATGTCGGCCGCAGCGTCCTGAAGGAGCGGCGCAATCTTTCCGAACATGGTTTGGTGGTCGTGGTCATGGCCCTGGATGAAGATACGGGTACGATCGTGCACGGGCCCGAGATGTTTTCACGCGGTTTTGTCTTCGAACTCGAAACCGGCCACCTGCTGGACGATGCGGTCTGCGTCGCCTTGGAAGTCGTGGAAGATGTCAGCCCGGAAACCCCCAACCGGGCATCCAAGATCCGCAGCAAACTGCAGAGTGTACTCAAGCAGTATTTCTACTTCACGATCGCGCGGCGACCGATGATCCTGCCGATCATTATTGAGGTTTGATGCCCCGACCGGACGATCCGGGCCACGGGCGATGGGGTTACCAAAACTCGACACCGGCGCTATAGT
>JASFTA010000298.1:0-3988 GCA_050114115.1 Desulfobacterales bacterium
CCTGAATCACCGCCTTGGCTTTGGCATAGGCCTGCCGAAAGGCCCCGCGGGCGGCCGCCTGGAAAGCTTTGTCGGAGGAATCCACGGCGTGGCTGGCCCCGTCGGTAATAATCGCCTTGACACCGGTGACCGGGAACTCCATTTTGGGCCCCTTGGCCAGGCACAGGCGGAATCCCTTTTCACATGAGGGGATGAACTGGGTGGGGATGGCGCCCCCCACAATCTGGCTCTCGAAAACAAACTCTTCATCGGCCAGGGGCTCCAGACGACCGGTCACGCGACCGTACTGACCGGCGCCGCCGGTTTGTTTTTTGTGGATATAGTCGAATTCAGCCACGGCCGTGATGGTTTCGCGATAGGCCACCCGCGGCTGACCCGTTTCGACCACGGCCGCGTACTCGCGCTTCATCCGTTCGATATAGACTTCCAGATGCAGTTCGCCCATGCCGGAGATGATCGTATCGCCGGTCTCATCGCTGACATGGGTTTTAAAGGTCGGATCTTCCTTGGTGAAGCGGTTCAGGGCCTTGGACATATTGATTTCGGCCTTGTGATCGACGGGGTTGATGGCCAGGGAAATCACCGGTTCGGGCACGAACATCGATGTCATCGTAAGGTTTAGGCCCGGTGACGTGAAGGTGTCTCCTGAAGCGCAGTCGATCCCGAAAAGCGCTCCGATATAACCGGCCGAAATGACTTCGATGTCTTCCATTTGGTCGGCATGCATGCGGGCCACCCGTCCGATTTTAACCTTTTTGCCGCTGCGCACATTGATGACCGTATCGCCTTTGGCCAGACGTCCCTGGTAAACACGAATATAGGTCAGCTGACCGTATTGGCCGTCTTCGAGTTTGAAGGCCAGGGCCACGAGGGGGTCGTCGTTAAGGCTTGAAAGGATGACCGGGGCCTCTTCATTTTCGGTATCCAGGGCCACGTTCTCGACTTCCGCCGGGCAGGGCAGGTAATTGTTGACGGCGTCCAGCAGCAATTGAATGCCCTTGTTCTTATAGGCCGAGCCCATCATGACCGGGGTGATTTCACGTGACAGGACACCCGTGCGCAGGGCCGCAATCAACAAATCTTCAGGAATATCCCTTTCTTCCAGGACCGCCTCGGTCAAATCATCGGAGAACATGGTGGCGGCATCGATTAATTCTTCGCGACGTCGTTCGGCTTCACCCTGTAGATCGCCGGGAATGGCCTCGAACCGCACGGATTCACCATTGTGACCATCAAAATAAACGGCCTGCATGCGAATCAGATCCACCACGCCTTCGAATTCGGCCTCCAGTCCGATGGGCATCTGAAGGGCCACCGTATTATGGCCCAACTTTTCGCGCAGCTGTCCGATGACACGAAAAGGATTGGCGCCACTGCGGTCGCATTTGTTGACAAAGGCGATCGATGGGACCTTGTAGCGTTTCATTTGCTGATCAACGGTGATCGACTGCGACTGCACACCGCCGACCGAGCACAGCACCAGAATACCGCCATCCAGAACCCGCAGGGAACGTTCGACCTCGATGGTGAAATCGACGTGGCCGGGGGTATCGATGATATTGATTTCATGTCCCTGCCATTCGCAATAGGTTGCCGCCGATGCAATCGTAATGCCGCGTTCTTTTTCCAGTTCCATGGAGTCCATCGTGGCCCCGACGCCGTCTTTGCCTTTGACGTCGTGAATCGCGTGGATACGCTGGGTGTAGAACAGGATGCGTTCGGTAAGCGTTGTTTTGCCGGAATCAATATGGGCACTAATGCCGATATTCCTGACCTTTTTTATGTCTTTCTTCATTTCCTGACCTCAATTGCTGTGGCACCGGATGGAAAGATCGATGTCAGCGAATTTTCCGCGGGTCCTCAAGCGCGCTTAAAAAAAAACCTTCACCCGTATCGATGTTGAGTGAAGGAGTATTGGCCAATTTTTTTAATCTTTAACTATACCAATGTGGCAATATTTGTCAATATATAAATTCCGTCTGTCTCACAGGTGCTGGCTGGATTTCTGTGGATGGGCGTGAGGGGATTATCGCCGACGGCGTTTGGCCTGAGGGGTTGCACGCAACAGGACGTAGGTCGCCCCGGCGCCGCCATCACAAAGGCGGGCGCTGGCATAAGCCATGGTCCACTTACGCCATGGGCCGCTCGTGAGCCATTGGACGACTTTGGTTTTGAGCACCGGCTCGGCAGGTGAGGATAGGCCGCGACCGTGCACGATCAGCACGGCCCCGTAACCCCGCTCAATAGCATCGCGCAGAAATGTGTCGACCGCTTCGCGGGCCACAGCAACCGTCATGCCGTGCAAATCGATGTGAGCCTGGATCGCAAAAAAACCCCGATGAAGTTGTCGGGCGATTCCTGCAGGCACTTGATAACCGGTGCCTTCGATATATTCGGGCGTGTCGGCCACGCGGAATCCGCGTCCGGAGTGCACCAGCTCGCGAAGGGCGGCCAGTGACCCGTCATAATCGATAACGGAAGGGAAAATGGGGCGGGGGGATAAATTCTCGGGGGGAATCTGGCCCCTATCTTTCAGTGGGGTCACATCGGCCATGGCTTTTTCAAAGAGGCGCTGATCCAGGTCGTCCCCCTGGCCGTCTTCATCCGTAAGCGTAATGCGCTGGGCCGGCAGTTCCTCCACGCTGATGATCCGGCTTTGCAGCATCTTTTTAAGTTGCCTGAAAGGCTGGAATGAACCCGAGCTTTTCATCGCTTAAGATTTCCTATAAAAATCCGATGGTAATTTACATTATACATCAGGGTCACCAAATTGAAAATCCAATCGCGATCATTCACAGACAGCCAATGATCGTTTGATGTAGCGCTCCCGTCGAAGACGGGCCTTTCCGAAAACCGGCGGCCAGCTGATCATGCGGACGCACTGCCTGGGGAAGCACCTTGACGAACAGGTTGATTTGGGATGGAATAGAACCGTAAAACAAAATGCACAATAATCTCAACCTGATGCTACCAGATAACCGACCCGTCGATCTGCGTCGGTGCCCAACATTCGCCATCGCTTGGTTGCCCGTAGCATCTTTTCCCAAGGACGTCTCTACGAGAGTACCATGATGGACATCAAGGACTGTTGTCCACATAAAATGTTTTCAGCGGAAGCCGCGGTAAGTCAGATCAAGCGGGGCAGTCGGGTTTTTATCGGTACGGGCTGTGGTGAACCCCAGCATTTGATCAAGGCCATGGTCCAGGATCCCCAGATGCAGGATATCATGCTCTATCAGATGCTGTCCTCGACACTGGCGCAGCATGTCGAAGATCCCGACTTCCTCCGGCGGTTTTCCTTGAAGCTGTTTTTTATAAGCAAGGCCATGCGCACGGCGGCCTTCGAAGGCCGTATCGACTATCTGCCCGCATACCTATCACAGATTCCGCGTCTTTTTTCGAGCCACCGCATTGGATTGGACGTGGCCTTGGTGCAGGTCAGCCCGCCGGACAAATTCGGGTATTGTAGTCTTGGCGTGTCTGTGGATATCACGCGCTCGGCCATGGAGCATGCCGCCCTGGTGATCGCCCAGGTTAACCCGCGGATGCCGCGGACCTGGGGGGATAGTTTCGTGCATGTCGACGAGATCGATTGTTTCGTGGGACATGAAGAACCGCTGGTGGAGACCGTGACGGGGTTCGAAGAAAACCAGATTTCTCGACGGATCGGCCATTTCGTTTCCCAGTTGGTGGAAGATGGCGCCACGCTCCAAATAGGTTTCGGCTACTTGCCCAATGTGATTTTGCGCTATTTGGATCAGAAGAAGGATTTGGGGATTCACACCCAACTCGTCACCGATGGCCTGATGCCGCTGTTTGAAAAAGGGGTGGTCACCAACCGCAAGAAATCATTGCTGCCGGGCCGTGTGGTGGCATCGCTTTGTATGGGTAGCGCAAAATTATATCAGTTTGTCGATAACAATCCCGCCTTCTATTTTCGATCCTCGGAATTCGTCAATGATCCCACCGTGATAGCCCGCAACGACCA
>JASFTA010000299.1:0-3978 GCA_050114115.1 Desulfobacterales bacterium
AGCAAGGAGAGGTTGGCGCGTCCCGTACGCACACGGCTCAATTCACTTTGCAGGGACGCAATGGTTTTGTCCATACTTTCACGCGTGTCCTGATAAATGTCATCTAACATGGCGCTATACCTGTTCGTGTTGGGTTGCCGGTTGGGTGGGAAAGGGAAAGGATCTTGAGGCGTAGGCGTTAATTGTGGATCAGGGTACCGATGGACTCCCCGCAGATCGCTTTCCGGATATTCCCGGGCTGCTTCAGGTTGAAAACGGAAAGGGGCAGCTTGTTGTCCATGGCCAGCGAAATGGCCGTCATATCCATCACCTTAAGCTGCTGTTCCAAGACTTCCATGTACGTCACATCTTTTAGAAAAATAGCGTTGGGGTTGTTGACCGGATCGGAATCGTAGATGCCGTCGACTTTGGTGGCTTTCAATAGAATTTCGGCGTGAATCTCCTGCGCGCGCAGCACCGCGGCCGTATCGGTCGTGAAATAGGGATTGCCCGTACCGGCAGCAAAAATGACCACGCGGTCCTTCTCGAGATGGCGTACCGCCCGCCTCAGGATGTAGGGCTCGGCAACCTCGTGCATGGAGATGGCCGACTGGGTGCGTGTGGGCATGCCCTTTTTCTCCAGGGCGTCCATCAGCGCCAGGCTGTTGATGACCGTGGCCAGCATCCCCATATGATCGGCCGAGGCGCGATCCATACCGTAGGAACTGGCCGCAATCCCGCGGAATATGTTGCCGCCGCCCACTACGATGGCCACCCCGACGCCCAGATCGACAATCGACCTCACTTCGTCGGCCACATACTGGAGCATGTCGGCGCTGATGCCGAAGCCCTGATCGCCCATCAGGGCTTCGCCGCTCAGTTTAAGAAGGACTCTTCGATACCGAGGGGTCAATTTGAGGATTCTCCGATTTGATAGCGAACGAATCGTTTGATCGAAATATTTTCACCAATTTTGGCAATCAGTTCGTTGAGCAGATCGGAAACGGTGATTTCCGGATTCTTCACATAGGGCTGGTTCATCAGGCAGCTTTCCTTGATAAACTTGCCCATCTTACCTTCGATGATTTTCTCGATGACATTATCCGGCTTGCCGGTCTCGCGAGCCTGGGCGATATAGATATCCTTTTCGCGGGCAATCAGATCGTCGGGGATATCTTCGGCCGTGATACCCAGCGGGTTGATCGCCGCGATATGCATGGCCACGTTCTTGGCAAAGGCCTGAAAGTCATCGCTCTTGGCCACGAAATCCGTCTCGCAATTGACCTCGACCATCACCCCCAACTTGCCGCCGGTGTGCACATAGGGCATGACGACACCTTCAGTGGTGGCGCGCCCGGCCCGCTTGGCCGCGGTGGCCAGACCTTTCTTGCGCAAGAAATCGACCGCCTTATCCATATCGCCGCCGGTCTCGGTCAGCGCTTTCTTACAATCCATCATACCGGCTCCGGATTTATCCCGGAGCTGTTTAACCATTGCTGCCGTAATCGTGGACATACTTATTCTCCTGTTTCCTCTGAATCACTTGCTTCGGGGGCGGACGTCGCGGGGGCCTCTTCTTCACCGGCTTCGGGTGTGGCCCGCCGAATGATTTCCACCACGGGACCTTCGGTACCGTCCGAGATAACCTTGCGTTCGCCGGGTTTGAGATCGGCGCTGCCGGGAATTTCCTCGACGGCCTCGTCCTGGGCTTTGTCCGCTTCGGCCTGCTGTTTCTCGGCATGCCGCTGACGGCCTTCGATGCAGGCATCGGCAATCCGGGAGGTCACCAAACGAATGGCGCGGATGGCATCGTCATTCCCCGGGATGACGTAATCGATTTCATCGGGATCGCAGTTGGTGTCCACCACGGCCACGATCGGGATGCCCAGCCGACGCCCCTCGCGCACGGCAATGGCCTCGTTCTTGGGATCGATGATAAACATGGCGCCGGGCAGGCCGTTCATGGCACGGATCCCCCCCAGGTTGTTGTCGAGCTTGACGCGCTCTTTGCCCAGCTTGAGCCGTTCCTTTTTAGGAAACATGTTGATCGAACCGTCATTCTCGATATCGTTGAGATAGTTGAGACGGTCGATGCTCTTTTTAATCGTCTGGAAATTGGTCAGCATGCCCCCCAGCCAACGGTTGTGAACGTAGAACATCTCACTGCGATTGGCTTCCTCATAGATCGATTCCCGGGCCTGCTTTTTGGTTCCCACGAAGAGCACCGGTTTGCCGTTGGTCACCGTATCGACGATAAAGCTGTAGGCGCTCTTGAACATCCGCACGGTTTTTTGAAGATCGACGATATAAATACCGTTGCGGGCTCCGAAAATATAAGGCTTCATCTTCGGATTCCAGCGTTTGGTCTGATGGCCGAAATGGACACCGGCCTCCAACAATTCCTTCATTGTGATGTGGGCCATGATCGACTCCTTGTACCTTTTGGTTAGGGCTACCGCTTTCCTCTTCCCCGCCCCCGACTTTCCATGGAAAGCACCGGGGGGCGGGTCAGAAAGCGTGCGAATTAAAATTGACGGTTTTGTAAAAAGCCCGATCCGCCCGAGGCGAATAAATATCGGCGTCACGCGTAGCCCTCGTCATTGGGGCGCAGGCAAGTAGGCCTCATTCCTCGAGCTTCGCAAGCCGTATCTCGGATCTTTTACAAAACCGTCCTGAATAGGGATGGATTCTCCAAACCTTCTTTCGATGACGGGGTTGCAGCGCCGTCCTCGAAATCGGCCTTTATTAACAGACGAAGGGGATATCTGCAACCACTTTTTCCACGGCCCGGCCCGGCAATGGGCCGTATCCGCGCATCAGGCGCGTACCGCGTTGATTACGCGGTCGTGGCCGGCATAATCGGCGGTGCACGCCCAGGTTCGATACCCTCCGCTTTGCTCCAGCAGAAGGTTTATGGCCTGGCGCTGATCCCAACCGATCTCCAGAATCAGGGCCCCGCCCGGCCGCAGGCACGTGGCCGCCGCCGGGATGATACGGCGGTAGGCGTCCAGACCGTCCACGCCGCCGTCGAGCGCACCACGTGGCTCGTAGTCGCGGACCTCCGGTGCCAACGTGGCAATGTCCGCCGAGGGGATGTAGGGCGGATTGGAGACGATCAGATCGAAGCACGATCGTGTGCTCGCGAACATATCCATAGCTGACCCGGCCACCAACGCCACCCGGTCGGTCAGATGGTGGCGCACGATGTTACCGCGGGCCGTGGCCAGGGCCGGACGGGAGATGTCGGAAGCCACCACCCGGGCCGCCGGGAAGCAGTGGGCCAGGGCCACGGCGATACATCCCGAACCGGTGCCCAGATCGAGAACCAGCGGATCGGGGACGACGGCGTTCGACTGTAGAAAAGCCAGGGCCGCTTCCACCACGTGCTCGGTTTCCGGTCGCGGGGTCAGCACATGTGGGGCGACCACCAGGTCCAGGCTCCAGAATTCACGCTGTCCGACAATCAGGGCCACCGGCTCCCGCGCGGCCCGGCGCTGGACAAGCCGTTTGTAGGCCGCCCGTTCATCCGTGCCCAGCGGCTGGTCATAACGCAGGTAGAGGTCGATCCGCTTTAGGCCCAGACTGTGGGCCAGAAGAATTTCGGCGTCCAGTCGCGGGGTTTCGATATGGCATTTACGAAAATAACCGGTGGTCCATTCTAAAATCGAAAGGATGGTCCATTCAGGTGGCCGCATTTTGAAGGGCTTGGGCCTGGTAGAAAGTGATGAGTTCTTCGATGACCGGATCGACGTTGCCCTCCATGATCTCGTCCAGCTTGTAGAGGGTCAATCCGATACGGTGGTCGGTAACCCGTCCCTGCGGAAAATTGTAGGTCCGGATGCGACCGCTGCGGTCGCCGTCACCGATCTGGCTTTTGCGCTCGGCCGAGCGCTTGGCATTCTGCTCCTGGACCATTTGATCCAGAAGGCGGGCGCGTAGCACTTTCAGGGCTTTGGCTTTGTTCTTGATCTGGGATTTTTCATCCTGGCAGGTCACCAC
>JASFTA010000300.1:0-3976 GCA_050114115.1 Desulfobacterales bacterium
GTGCCGGAAAATTATCTCAATGCCATCGTGGCCACCAAAATTGCCACCAGTTTCGTCTACGCTCACGGCCTGGACGGCAATGAAATTGATTTTTTCAATTATTTAAAAAAATATACGTCTGCATGAGTCGTCGCCAAATGGGTTAGACACTCTATCTAGTCGTTAATACGATAAGCGTCGTTTAAATGGGGTAGGGCAAGAATGGCTTGACGTGATATTTGATATCTGATACATCAGACGTCGAATATTTCAAAATCAATGTTGTCAACGCTATAATTTTGGGAGGAATGACATGAGCAAGATCAAGATGACCACCGAAGAGGCCTTTATTAAAGTGCTCCAGATGCACGGTATCGAACATGCCTTCGGCATTATCGGTTCCGCTTTTATGCCGATCTCCGATCTGTTTCCCAAAGCGGGCATCACCTTTTGGGACGTGGGGCATGAGGGCAACGCCGGGATGATGGCGGACGGGTTCACCCGGGCTTCCGGCAAGATGTCCATGATGATCGCCCAGAACGGCCCGGGCATTACCAACTTTGTCACCCCGGTCAAAACAGCTTACTGGAACCACACGCCCCTTCTGCTGGTCACCGCCCAGGCGGCCAACATGACCATGGGCCAGGGCGGATTTCAGGAAGTGCCCCAGATGGCCGTGTTCGAGGAAATGGTGGCTTACCAGGAGGAAGTCCTGCATCCGTCGCGCACGGCGGAAGTGCTCAACCGGGTCATCGTCCAGGCCAAGCGCGCTTCGGCGCCGGCGCAGATCAACATCCCGCGTGACTTCTGGACCCAGGTCATTGAGATCGAAATGCCGGCGGTGGTCGAGTTCGAGCGGCCGGCCGGCGGTGCGGAAGCCATCGCCCGGGCCGCCGAGCTTCTGTCCAGCGCCAAATTCCCCGTGATCTTGAACGGTGGCGGGGTGGTCATCGGCGGCGCCATCCCGGATACGGTCGCGCTGGCCGAGCGCCTGGACGCCCCGGTCTGCTGCGGCTACCAGCACAATGACGCCTTCCCGGGCAGCCATCCGCTGTTTGCCGGCCCGCTGGGCTACAACGGCTCCAAGGCCGGGATGCAGCTCATTTCCCAGGCGGACGTGGTCCTGGCCCTGGGCACCCGTTTGAATCCCTTCTCCACCCTGCCGGGCTACGGCATCGACTACTGGCCCGCCAAGGCGTCCATCATCCAGGTGGATATGAACCCCAACCGCATCGGCCTGACCAAACCGGTCACCGTGGGCATCGCCGGCGACGTCCAGCAAGTCGTCAACGCCATCCTGGCCAGACTTGCCACCACGGCCGGTGACGAGGGGCGCGCGGCGCGCAAGGCCACCATCGAGAAAATCAAGGCCGAATGGGACCAGGAATTGGCCACCATGGACCACGAAGAAGACGATCCCGGTACCACCTGGAACCAGCGCGCCCAGACCAACGAACCGGATAAAATGACCGCCCGCATGGCCTGGCGCGCCATCATCAAAGCGCTGCCCAAGGAGGCCATCATCTCCTCGGATATCGGCAACAACTGCGCCATCGGCAATGCCTACCCCACCTTCGAGGAAGGGCGCAAATATCTGGCTCCGGGCATGTTCGGACCCTGCGGCTACGGTTTTCCGGCCATCGTGGGCGCCAAAATCGCCAAGCCCGACGTTCCCGTGGTGGGGTTTGCCGGCGACGGCGCCTTCGGCATCTCCATGAATGAAATGACCGCCATCGGACGCGGTGAATGGCCGGCCATCACGATGATCATCTTCCGCAACTACCAGTGGGGGGCGGAGAAACGCAACACCACCCTGTGGTACGACGACAACTTCGTGGGCACCGAACTGGACACCGATGTCTCCTTCGCCGGTATCGCCAAAGCCTGCGGCATGGAGGGGGTTCAGGCCACCACGCCGGAAGACTTGACCACCAAACTGGCTGCGGCGGTCAAGGCCCAGATGGAAGACGGTCAAACCACCTTCATCGAGGTGCTGAACAACAAGGAACTGGGCGAACCGTTCCGCCGCGATGCCATGAAGAAACCGGTGCCCGTGGCCGGTATCGACAAGGCCGACATGCGCCCCCAGAAAGGGGTTTGAGTCCGGTGTCAACCGCCGGCCGATGGGCATCATCCGCCGGAATAAGTGTGAGGCGCCCTTTCGAAGAACGACTGGGCGCCGGCTGGCCGGCCCCTAAACATCATTTCGTCAGATGGTTGGAGACAAAAAAATGATTGATCTTAAAACGATTCCCTCAAGCAAGGAAGATCTGGATCGCTACGAGGTGGAGAACAATTTTCATTCCTGGTCCTATCAGCCGGCCCAGTCGCCCCCGCGGGTGGTATCCGCCAAGGGGGTGCGTTTTACGACCGAAGACGGCCGGGAGCGGCTGGATTTCAGCTCCTGTTTCGTGAGCCATAGTATCGGGCACCAGGACCCACGCGTCGTGGATGCGATTTGCGAACAGGCCCGCACTTTGACCTCGTTCGCCCCCAGCATGTCCACCAAACCCCGCGCTATGCTGGTAAAGATGCTGGCGGAAGTCACCCCGGGCGACCTCGCGCGCGCCTTTGTTTCGCTGGGCGGCGCGGAGGCCAATGAAGCCGCCATCAAGATCTGCCACCAGTTCACCGGTCGGCGTAAAATCATCACCCGCTATCGGACTTACCACGGCGGCACCGCTTCGGCCATGACCCTTTCAGCCGGCGACTCCCGCAGTTGGGCCCAGGTGCTGGGCGGGACTGAAATGGTTCAGGTGCCGCAGCCCTACTGCTACCGCTGTTCGTTCGGCCTGACCTATCCGCAGTGCGATTTGCAGTGCGTCAAATACATCGACGAGGTCATCGAACTGGAGGGCGGGGGCGAAAAAGTGGCCGGGATCATCTTCGAGCCGGTTACCGGGGCCAACGGGATCATCGTTCCGCCATCGGAGTACTTCCCCATGCTGCGCGAGATCTGCGACCGCTGGGGCGTGCTCATGATCGCCGATGAGGTCATGACCGGCTTCGGACGCACCGGGCGGTGGTTCGCCATGGACCACTGGGATGTGGTGCCGGACATCATGACCATGGCCAAGGGCATGACCTGCGGCTATCTGCCGCTGGGCGCTACGGTGGTGCGTGATCATATCGGCGACTATTTCAAAGACCATTTCTTCAGCCACGGGGCCACCTATGCCGGGCATGCCCTGGGCTGCGCTGCGGCCCTGCGCCTGATTCCGATTTATCAGGAAGATAACCTGATCGAGAAATCCGCCGAGCTGGGGAATTATCTTCTCGAAAAGGCCAAGGAACTTCAGGACAAACACCCCTGCGTAGGCGATGTGCGTGGACTGGGGCTCTTTGTCGGGCTGGAGCTGGTCAAGAATAAGAAGACCAAGGCGCCGCTCACAGCCGTGGATGCCAAAATCCGGCAGGGACCGAATCCCAAAATGGAAGTCGCCAAGAAGCTCGGCGAACTGGGGATGATGGCCATGGCCGCCAATCCGGTCAACGTGATTGCCATGGCGCCCCCGCTGATCATCACCAAGGATGAGATCGATGAAGGCGTGGCCATCATGGACGAGGCGCTCAAGGTGGCCGATGCCTACACGGAAAGCTGATGAGCATGACGGCCAGCGGCTGGGGGCCCGTGGCCATCAGCCCCGGCCCTCGGCGACGGGCTGAACGGATCGGCAGCCTAAAGCCTTGCAAATTTTTGGATAGCTTAAAAAAAATTGTTGACGTGCGGGTTCGGATATGCCAACCATGGGAGCCATTCCGGTCCTAATCCTTTCCGTTTGGATCCTAGCCGCCCGCAGTGACGGGCGTCGACGATTCCGGCCCGCACCACGATGCATCGGCTGACCGAACGTGGTCGGCGGGGCGTTTGCCGCGCTGCCCACCGGCACCAGCCGACAGAACTCAACGACCGGACGGGTCATCATGGATCGGCTGAACGGGAAAAATGCAGAAACAGTTCTGGATGTAAGATCCCTGCGGCAACAGGTCTACGAAT
>JASFTA010000301.1:0-3973 GCA_050114115.1 Desulfobacterales bacterium
ATCACCATCATAGGCCGCGAGTTGCTCAACCTGCTGGGGCTCAACATCGATTGGATTGCCACACCGGTGTCCAACTGCTACCAAACCGGCAACCATCTGGGGATCCAGCCCCACGCTTTCAAGGACATGCTGGAGTTTTTCGTTGAGGATATCGAAGATATCACCGGGGTTGATGTTACGCCCAACTTCAACAAGAAAGGCGCCGACATCCTGTTCATCACCCCTTCCGGTGATGTCTTTGCCGATCCCGGCACCTACACCTGCATGGGTTATATGATCCTGTTCCATTTCCTCAAGGAGAAATACGGGCTGGATGTCACCTGGAGCACTTATGCCTCCGAGGGCGGCAACTTCGGCTTTTTTACCTCGCACGAAACCATGAAACGGCTGAATGCCAAGATGTACGCCGAGGCCAAACGCCTGGGGGTCAAGTGGATTATCGGCGGGGAGTGCGGCCACATGTGGCGGGTGATCCACCAGTACATGGACACCATGAACGGACCGGCCGATCATCTCGAAGCTCCGGTCAACCCGATTACGGGCACGAAATTCGAGAACGCTGCATCCACCAAGATGGTCCACATCACCGAGTTCACGGCCGATTTGATCAAACACGGCAAACTGGACCTGGACCCCAGCCGCAATGACAATCTCAAGATGACCTTCCATGACTCCTGCAACCCGTCCCGGGGGATGGGGCTTCTGGAGGAGCCGCGTTACATCATCAAGAACGTGGCGAAACACTTCTACGACATGCCGGCCAGCACGATTCGCGAGAATACCTTCTGCTGCGGCAGCGGGTCCGGTTTGAATGCCGGTGAAGACATGGAACTGCGGATGTGCGGCGGTTTACCACGGGCCAACGCCGTCAAGCACATGAATGAGAAATACGACGTCAACATGCTGGCCTGCGTCTGTGCCATCGACCGCGCCGCCCTGCCCGATCTCATGAACTACTGGGAAACCGGCGCGGACGTCATTGGCGTGCATGAACTGGTGGGGAACGCCCTGATCCTGCCGGGTGAAAAGGAACGCGAAACCGATCTGCGCGGCGAGCCGCTACCGGGAAGGGAGGATGAGGCTGATGAATGATAAGAACAAGGTCATCGCGGGCATCGTGATCTTCTTCGTCGTATTGACGAGCCCGTTTTGGTACAACCTGTTGGTTGCCAAAACACCCGCCCCTGAAGTGGTGCTGACCGCCAAAGCCAAAGCGGCCGAGGTCTGTGTGCGCGACAAGGCCTGGATGACGGCCAACCATATGCAGCTCCTGGATGTATGGCGGGACGCCGTGGTCCTCAGAGGCGAACGGATCTACGTCAGCCCCAATGGCAAGGAGTACAATATGAGCCTTTCCAACACCTGCCTGGACTGCCACTCGAATTACACCGAGTTCTGCCAGCGCTGCCACGAGTATGCATCCATCGAACCTTACTGCTGGGATTGCCACATCAATAATCCGAAGGAGACCGAGTGATGGAAGACAGCCGAAGACAATTCCTGAAAATCACCGGCATCGCTGCGCTAGGGCTGAGCACGGCATCGACCGCTGGCGTTTTGGCGGCCGATCAAGGGCCGCAGCCTTATACCCGCAAGGGGGACGAGGCCCTGAAGGCCAAACAGTGGGGGCTGGTGATCGATACCACCAAGATCGACCATGAACTGGCCGAGAAGATCACCGAAGCTTGCCACACGACCCACAACGTGCCCTTCTTCGATCCGGAAATCGTCGGCCCCGAGGTTGCCAAACGGCATGAAATCAAATGGATCTGGGAGACCCATTATCATAACGCCTTTGTTGACAGGGGCTCCAACTACATGAGTGAAGCGGTCGAACAACGCCCTATCCTGGTGCTTTGCAACCACTGCGAGGAGCCGCCCTGCTGCCGGGCCTGCCCCACCGAGGCGACCTACAAGCGCGACGACGGCATCGTGATCATGAATTTTCACCGCTGCATCGGCTGCCGCTTCTGCATGGCGGCCTGCCCTTATGGCTCGCGCAGCTTCAACTTCCGCGACCCGCGCCCCTTCATCAAGGAGACCAATCTCAAGTGGCCGACGCGTTCGAAGGGCGTGGTGGAGAAGTGCAACTTCTGCGTCGAACGCCTGGCCGTCGGCCAGCCGCCGGCCTGCGTGGAAGCCTCCGACGGTGCCATCGTGTTCGGTGATCTGGAGGATCCGGAGTCCCACATTCGGGAAGTCCTTCGCGAGCATTACACCACCCGCCGCAGGGTGTCCCTCGGGACCGGCCCGGCGGTCTACTACATCATATGAGGTAGCAGCTATGCTAGAATATGCAATTAAAGGCGACAAGAGATACTACGCATGGGTAACCCTTTTGCTGGGCCTGATCGGCGTGGGGTTCGGCGTCTACCTGTGGCAGCTGCGGTTCGGCCTCGGCATCACCGGGCTCAGCCGGGACGTTTCCTGGGGCTTCTACATCGCGCAGCTGACCTACATGGTCGGTGTGGCCGCCGGTGGCGTGATGGTGGTCCTGCCCTATTACCTGCATGACTACAAGGCCTTCGGCCGAATCACCGTGCTGGGCGAATTCCTGGCGATTGCGGCCCTGGTCGTCTGCCTCTTGAGTGTCATTGTGGATCTCGGGCAGCCGGGACGCATCCTCAACGTCTGGATTCATTTATCGCCCCACTCGGTGCTGTTCTGGGATACGGTCGTGCTCAACGGCTACCTGTTCCTCAACCTGGTGGTGGGCTGGAACGTGCTGCAGGCCGAGCGCAACGGCACCCATTATCCCCAGTGGGTCAAGCCCTTCATCTACCTTTCGATTCCCTGGGCGATCAGTATCCACACGGTGACAGCGTTTCTGTACTGCGGTCTGCCGGGGCGCCACTTCTGGCTGACGGCCATCCTGGCCCCCCGCTTTCTGGCCTCCGCTTTTGCCGCCGGCCCGGCTTTGCTGGTCCTGTTGTGCCTGATCATCCGGCGGGTAACCAACTTCGACCCGGGCCGCGAGCAGATTCAGACCCTGGCCAAGATCGTCACCTATGCGCTCATCGCCAACCTGTTCTTCTTCGGCTGTGAGCTCTTTGTGGCCTTTTACAGCAACATCCCGGGCCACATGGACCACATCACCTACCTGTTTGCCGGGCTGCACGGCCATGGCGTCCTGGTCCCCTGGATGTGGACCTCCATGGGCCTGATGGTGTTGGCGCTCTTGCTGCTCATTCCGCCCGTTACCCGGCGCAACGAAGGGGTCCTGGCCGTGGCCTGCGCCATGCTCTTCATCGGCGCCTGGATCGACAAAGGGCTCGGGCTGATTTCGGCCGGGTTCGTGCCCAACCCGCTGCATGAGGTCAACGAGTATATGCCGACGCTTCCCGAAGTCATCATCACCATCGGGGTATACGCCATCGGCGCCCTGGTGCTGACGGTGCTCTACAAGATGGCCGTGGGCGTCAAGGAAGAAGTCGCGGCCTGACGGACGCCCCTCAACCGAAAACACAAAGCCCCGCCCCTGCAATGCCGGGGGGCGGGGTTTTTCTATGGGCGACCGTCGCTAGTGGTGGGTGTATCGCGCAACCGTTCCTGCCCGGTAAAGATATAGAGTCCATCGCCAGGGGCCCGGGTGGCCAGGGTCATGTTGAGCTTGGCGGCCAGGGCTACCGCCAGGGCCGTCGGGCGGGAATTACCCAGGATGATGGGAATGCGGGCGCGGGCGGCTTTCTGCACGAGCTCGTAGCTGAGACGCGAAGACATGACAAGAAAGCCGATATGAGGCAACTGCTGATCCAGGAACAGGCGGCCGATACACTTGTCCAGGGCGTTGTGACGGCCGACATCCTCGATGGCAATCAAGGGTTGCGCCCGGCGATCAAAAAGCGCGGCGGCGTGCGCGGCCCGGGTGGCGGCCCGCAGGGGCTGATGCTCATCGAGGGAAAGCAGGCCGGCGGCGGCGACTGCCGCCGAAATGGGCGGGCCGTCCGGCAGGGGGTGAAGATCCCGGTAGAGA
>JASFTA010000302.1:0-3962 GCA_050114115.1 Desulfobacterales bacterium
CCTGAGCCGCATCCGGACGAGCACCGATCTCAAGGACATGGCGCGGGCCGACTTCGTCGTGGAAGCCGCCACCGAAAGGGAAGACCTCAAGTTCGGTATCTTTCGTGATCTGGACGCCATCTGCCCCCCGGCGGCCATCCTGGCCACGAACACCTCGTCGATTCCCATCGGCCGCATTGCCGCCCAGACCGGTCGCCCGGAAAAAGTCATCGGCATGCACTTCATGAACCCGGTACCGGTGATGAAGCTCGTGGAGATCATCCGCGGACTGGCCACCACGGACGAAACCTTCGCGCTGACTTGGTCGCTGTCCGAGCGTTTCGGCAAGACCCCGGCCCAGGCCAATGATTACCCTGGATTTATCGCCAACCGCATTCTCATGCCCATGATCAACGAAGCGGTCTACTGCCTCTACCACGGCGTGGGCGCGGCTGAAGATATCGACACCGTCATGAAGCTGGGCATGAATCACCCCATGGGCCCCCTGGCCCTGGCCGATCTGATCGGGCTGGACACCTGTCTGGCCATCATGGAAACCCTCAGCGACGGTTTCCGCGATTCCAAATACCGACCCTGTCCCCTGCTGCGCAAATACGTCGAAGCCGGTTGGATGGGGCGTAAATCCGGGCGGGGATTTTACCGCTACGATCGCTCGTAGGGGCGGTCGAAGCATCAAAACGACTCAGAGGAGCACAGCGGCCCTGGTCGCTGGCCACGGTGCATTAAAGGTCGAAATAAATTTTTGAGGAGGAGTTATGGCCCCCAAGAAAAAAGGCGAACTCGAGCCGGTCGGCAAGAAGATCAAAAAGGTGCGCCTCAAGAAGAAGATCACCCTGGACGGCATGGCCAACGAAACCGGATTTTCGATCGATTACCTCAAGCAGATCGAGGCCGGCAAGAAGATACCGCCGGTGGGCGCCCTGCTGCAGATCGCCCGGGCACTGGAAATCGACTCGGGATTTTTTCTGCGGGAGCAGGAAACCGCGGTACAAACCCGGGTACGGGCCTACTCCAAGCGCACGGACAACTACGCCTACACCACCCTGACCCCGGGGGCCGAGAACAAGCACCTCAAGGCCTTCAAGGTAACCATCGAAGCCCAGAAAGATCACGAGGGCGTCGGTTACCAGCACGAAGGCGAGGAGTTCGTCTATGTCCTCAAGGGCAGCGTTGAAATCACCGTGGGCGAGCATGTCAACCGCCTGGACGCAGGCGACTCGCTGCACTTCAATTCCGGTATCCGCCACCGCATGCGCAATCTCAGCGACGACACGGCTGAGATGCTGGTGGTGGTCTACGGACCCTAACCGCAGGAGAAGGCCATGCTGTTCAGCCTAACCGACGAACAATTGATGATCCAGTCCATGGTGCGCGAATTCTCCCGCAAGGTGCTCGCGGCCACGGCGGCCGAGAGGGACCGCACCAAGGAATTTCCGGCTGACAACCTCAAGAAAATGGCCGAACTGGGCCTGATGGGCATGATGGTCCCCCCGGAATACGGGGGCGAGGGAGCCGATACCATCAGCTATTTCCTGGCCCTGTCGGAAATCGCTTATTCCTGTGCCGCCACCGCCGTGGTCATGTCGGTGCACAACTCGATCGTCTGCGAGAGCATTTTGCGCTGGGGTTCGGAAGACCTCAAGAAGCGCTATCTGCCCGTGCTTGCCGATGGGGACAAGATCGGCGCCTTTGCCCTCACCGAGCCGGAGGCCGGTTCGGATCCGGTCAGTCAGGTTACCACGGCCACACGCGACGGCGACCATTACGTGATCAACGGCACCAAACGCTTTACCACCACCGGGAAAAACTGCGGTCTCGTTATCGTCACCGCCAAAACCGATGAAAACCAGCGTCACAAGGGCATCAGTGCCTTTGTCGTCGACAAGGGCACGCCGGGCTTCAAGGTCGGGCACACCGAGGACAAAATGGGCCTCAAGGCCTCCGACACCACCGACCTGATTTTCGACAACTGCCGGGTGCCGGCCGCCAATCTGCTGGGGGAAGAAGGCCAGGGATTCAAGATCGCCATGACCGCCCTTGACGGCGGGCGCATCGGGATCGCGGCCCAGTCCATCGGTGTGGCCCAGGCCGCCCTGGACGCCTCGGTCAAATATGCCAAACAGCGCGAGCAGTTCGGCCAGAAGATCTCCAAATTCCAGGGACTGCGCTGGATGATCGCCGATATGGCCACCGAACTGGAAGCCGCCCGTCAGCTGGCCCTTTCGGCCGCCGCCATGAAGGATCGCGGCGAGAAATTTACCCAACGGGCTTCGATGGCCAAGCTGTTCGCCTCCGAGATGGTCAACCGCATCACGGCCAAGGCCATCCAGATTCACGGCGGCTACGGCTTTACCAAGGATTACGCTGTGGAGCGCTATTATCGCGACGCGCGGGTCTTTACGATCTACGAGGGAACTTCCGAAATTCAGCGGGTGGTGATCTCCAACCACATTTTGAAGGATAAACGCCGGCCCTGAAATGCAGCGACCACCGACCTTGGAGATGGCACTGCGCCGATAGGATCAGTCGAACGAAAACCGCCGGCTGCTGAACAGCGCGATACAGGCCTGGGCCATCTCCGGATCGTAGAGTTGGCCCTTGTTCTTGTCGATCTCCTCCAGGGCCACGTCCACCCCCAGGCCCGGCCGGTAGGGCCGGTGCGAAGCCATGGCTTCCACCACGTCGGCCACGGTCAGCACGCGGGATTCGGGCAGGATGTCGTTTCCGGAGACCCCCAGCGGGTAGCCGCTGCCGTTTAATTTCTCGTGGTGCTGATGGATCATGGTGGAAACATCCCAGGGAAACTCGATATCCTTGACGATGTCATAGCCCACCTGGGGATGCTCTTTGATCAGGTTGAATTCATTGGCGGTCAGACGGCTGGGTTTGCTCAGTATCTCGGCCGGCACACTGATCTTGCCCAGATCGTGAATGATGGCCGCCACGCGCACGGCCTCGATCTGGTCATGGGTGAAACCCACCTCCTGGGCGATCGCGGCCGCCAGATCGGCCACCCGCCGCTGATGTCCGGCCGTGTAAGGATCGCGCGTCTCGACCGTGTGGGCGATCGCGCGGACAATGCCGTTCATGGCATTTTCAAGCTTGCTCATGCTGTGTCGCAGGGATTCGGTGCGCTCGTCCACCATATGTTCTAAATTGCGGCGGTAAGAGCGGTTGGCGATTTCCAGTTCCCGGCGCCGAAAGGCGTTGGCCACGCTGATCAGAATCCCGTTGCGGTCCATGGGTTTGATGATGTAGTCGTAGACGCCCAGTTCCAGCATGGAATCCGCCAGATGCGGATCGCCGATGGCCGACACCATAATGGCCGCCGTATCAGGATAGGTCTTTAGCACAAAACGGATGAAATCCAGCCCGGACTCACCGGGCATATTGATGTCGCACAGCACCAGGTCACAGCTCTGGGCAGCCATCATATCGCGGGCCTGACCAGCATTTTCAGCCGTGTGGCAGGTGTAACCGTTGGATTCGAGAATCTTCTGGAGCAGCATCCGAATGGGCTGTTCATCATCCACCACCAAAATCTGCTTATCCCGTTCAGGACCAGCCTCGATCCCCCCCGCAACGGTCTGCTCCGCGGCATCCCGGGCACCCGGATCTACGCCAATATCAACATTTTTTTCAATGACTTGTGCTTCCTGATCCATTGATCGCAACGTCCTCCTGCCTATACTTATCGGCCATTGTCGGATTTAGTTTACGGCTGATTCGGACGAATGGCCGCCGGACCATCGACGCCGCTCTCAGCGAAAAAGATTAGACGGCAAGATTGGTCAGCGCCGACTTAAATTCTGCAGACTTTAATCAGGAGGCATGGGAGCAAGCAACAAATGAGACGTGCCGACCTGCGGCCAAAACCGCAGGCGTTTTCCAGGAAGCTTAAAGCAAGCATCAGGCCGTCAGGCAAGGCGCGGCGGGAGGCGGGACGCGGAGCAACCTTGTAG
>JASFTA010000303.1:0-3942 GCA_050114115.1 Desulfobacterales bacterium
TATCGACCCGACCAAAGTTACCCGGTTCGCATTGCAAAATGCCGGTAGCGTGTCCGGCTTGATGCTGACCACCGAAGCCATGGTGGCCGATAAACCCGAAGAGAAAAACGATGCCGCCGCCGCGGCAGCCGCCGCCGGTATGGGTGGTGGTATGGGTGGTGGTATGGGCGGCATGGGGGGCATGATGTAAATTCGCCCCGGCCGCCTAAATCCGCAGTCTTTAAACCCCCTGCCCGCCGGGCCGGGGGTTTTTCTTTTCGCAACGCCTGAATACTTGACAATTCCCGGATGGAGCGTTTAGGATATAGAGGATATGAACCTAAATTTAATGCTTATTTTGCTATTTTTGGTCAACAACCCCAAAAACGACCGGAGCGCTTTATGAAACCATCCATGCCCCTCCGAATCACCCTGGCGGCGTCCATGGCCTGCATTGTATTAATTGGTTTTGCGGCCGTGGTATACGCTCAAGGTGGCATTCAGGAGCATATCGTCGAAACTGAAACAGGCGTTTACTATATCGTCCAGCCGGGAGACACGCTGTGGGATTTATCGCAACATTTTTCGGATTCGCCCTGGTTGTGGCCGGATCTATGGAAAGAAAATCGACAAATCAATAACCCTCACCTGATTTA
Source organism: Desulfobacterales bacterium (assembly GCA_050114115.1). Lineage (GTDB taxonomy): Bacteria > Desulfobacterota > Desulfobacteria > Desulfobacterales > UBA5852 > JABZFP01. The sequence continues at coordinate 636 of JASFTA010000303.1, forward strand.
CCCGGGAGATCGGATTAAACTCTACCGTCGCCAGGATGTTAAACGCATTCCCGTCGTCGATGCGACGCCCAAACCGCAGGGCGCCCAAGTCCGCTACGAGAACATCAACGCGGTGGGCTTCATTCGCAGAGAAGGCCTTGAACCCGCAGGCATGGTTATTGAACCGGTCGGACCCAAAGCGCTCATCGGACAATATGATCAGTTATATCTTGCCGGCATCGAGCATGAATTTGAAGTGGGCGAAAGATACACCATTTACCGCAAACTGAAACCGATTCTGGACAAAGAAACCCGAGAATATATCGGGATCCAGCATCTGCTGGTCGGTATCTGCGAAATTCGGGAAGTTCTCCCGGATACAGCCATTGCCGATGTAACCCGCTCCTGGCGGATCATCCAGCGCAAGGATCTGGTAACGCCCTTTCTGGAACGCTCACCGGTGATTGAAATCAAGGAGAGCGTCCCCGGACTTATTGGGAAATTCATTTCCAACGAAGAACACGCCCGACTGACCGGGCAGTTCCAGACGGCCTTTATCGACAAGGGCGAAAGAGACGGCATTGAAGTCGGTCAATACTACACCCTCTTTCAGCAGAATAAAAATCGGGTCTGGACAACCACGGGCGTCAACAAAATTATTCGCATGCCCAAAGAAGATATCGGCTCGGTTTTAGTGCTGCACACTGAAGACAACACGGCCACTGTTCTTCTGACACGCTCCGAGAAAGTCATCGATCCGTGGACGGGGATCGCCACGCCGTTTTAAATCGGAAAGCGTGCCGATCCATCGGCGAGGCACCCTTCAGGCGGCGTCAGGACCGCATATTCGCTTTCGCACGGCATAGCCTACTAACTTGAGATAAAAGACGAGGGCCGCCTGAGCTTACCAGGCGGCCCTCGTCATGATTGACCGTCGTGCATCCAATCGCTCGGACGTTAAGCCCCCAACAATTTACGTGCCGACGTCACACGCAGAACTTCTTCGTATGTTGTTACCCCTTCCAGCATTTTGATAATCGCATTCTGACGCAGCGTTACCATACCCTCCTCCTTGGCGCGGATACGGATATTCTCGATGTTGGCTTTGGCCGTGGTCATTTTCTGGATACTCTCCGAGTAAGGCATCACTTCGTAGATCCCCATGCGTCCTCGATAACCCGTATGACGGCAGCGATTGCATCCAACGCCGCGGCGCAATTTCAAGGCCCCTTTCAACCCCGTTCGGATGCCTAAATCCTGAAGATCCGCAGCAGACATCTCAAAGCCTTCCTGACAATATTCACAGATGACACGCACCAGGCGTTGGGCCACGATGCCGATGATCGTCGCCTGAATTAAAAAGGCCGGAACCCCGATATCCAGCAAACGGGTGAGGCTGGAGGGGGCGTCGTTGGTATGCAGGGTCGATAGCACCAAGTGGCCCGTCAGGGAGGCCTGGACCGCGTTTTCGGCCGTTTCCAGGTCCCGCATCTCACCAATCATAATGACATCCGGATCCTGGCGTAGAATCGTTTTCAATATCGAACCAAAGGTAACGTCGATAGCGCTTTGGACGCCGATCTGATTGAATTCCTCATGAATCATTTCAATCGGGTCCTCGACCGTCACGATATTGTTTTCGGAAGTGGACACCTTGCGCAAAGCGGAATACAAGGTCGTCGATTTACCACTGCCCGTCGGACCCGTTACGAGAATGATGCCGTGGGGCATTCGAATGAAGTGATTGAATTTCTTCAGATCGTCTTCGGTAAAGCCCAAACCATCCAGATCCTGAATCAGGATATCGGGATCCATGACCCGCATGACCACTTTCTCACCAAAGGCTACGGGAACGGTTGAAATCCGAATTTCGGTTTCTTGACCGCCCTTGTCCATTTTGATCCGGCCATCCTGCGGTCGGCGTTTTTCGGCCATGTTGAGGCGCGAAAGCGCTTTGATTCGGGAAACAATCGCATTATGCACTTTCTTGGGAAGTTTGTAGACGGTATGCAGGACGCCATCGATGCGCATTCGGACCAGGACAACTTCGCGCTTCGGTTCGATATGAATATCGGAGGCTCTCTGATCAAAGGCGTAGATAAACAGGTGATTGACCGCATTAACGATATGCTGATCGTTTGAAGGTAGTTCGTCGGCGGATTTAAGGCGTACATATTGTTCCAGGTTACCAAGATCAATGGACGGACCCGAGAACAAATCTTCCGCGGCGGCAATGGAACGTTTGAAACCGAAAAACTCGTCGATTAATTTGAGGATGTCGGATTTAGAACTGACAACCGTGGAAACCCGCATATTCGTGACACGGGTGATATCATCGATCACTTCCATGTTAAAAGGGTTGGGCGTCGCTACAATGAGGGTCCCATTGTTGACTTCGATGGGCAGGACCAGATGCTTCATGGCGAAGTTACGGGGTACCGTCGTCGTCACGGTATTTAGATCGAGTTGGAGGGGGTCAATTTTCTTATAGGCAATATCCCACTCGGCCGCCAGCACTTTAAAAATGACATCTTCCTCCAAGACCCCGGGTTTGCCGTCTGCCCGCAAAGGGCCGATCTTGGCGATCACATCCACAAACGTAATCGGGTTGTGAATTTTAAGGCCAAATGAAGCCATACGTTTATGACTTTCTTTTTCCAGCTCGGCTTCAATTTTTGCGCGGCGCTGGAGAAGACCCTTGGCCTGATCCTTGTTGAGCAGCCGGTGCTTTAGCAGTACGCGGCATATCTCTTTAGGGGCGAATGGATCTTTTAATTCGATTTGCGACATCGTTGGCATCCTTCGGGATACGGCGACTTGATTAACGTTGCGAATTCGAAAACCCGCTCATGAGCGATCATTTTGGAATGGACACGAGGTGTGTGCGTATGGCAGGTATGCGATTAGCAGGCCCACAATATCGTCGATATCGTGGAATCAGTCCTTCGCCGATATAAGCCCATTCAGGCCACTTCGCTTACGTGGCGGCTGTGAATACTCTCTTTCGCCTTTTCAGACCACTCCAGTACGCGATCGACTAAAACGGTATGTCGGTTTTCAGTACTCAGCGCCATGAATTCTTCGCGACGATTGGCCGCCTGTTCAATGATCCATTCGTCACTTACATCGCCAGCGCGTCCCAATCCTCTGAATATCACTTTAAGATGCAGTAAAAAGGCTTCGAAAATCGTCACTTCCGAATTCATCTGATAAATTTCGGAATCCGGATTCCCATATTCATTCAGCGCACTCCGCAATACCGAGCGGGCGATATCCCCCCCTAGGAGGGAAACGAAGATGTGGATTTCACGCTCCAAGGAAAGCAGAT
>JASFTA010000304.1:0-3941 GCA_050114115.1 Desulfobacterales bacterium
GGCCCGGCCGGTGCGCATGCGTTTTTCAGCAATCTTCCAACCGGCTGTGTAAGGGTTATGACCGCGGCGGTTTTGGGAGCAAGAACGGTACACTTCAAATTTGGCGTTTGTCATCAGAAAGGGCGATGCCGACAGGCACCGCCCTTTTCATTATCGGTAGCAGGAGGCGGTAGCAGGGATTCAGCCGATCGGCGCCGGTTTGCAGAGGTGCTCGCTTTCCATGGCCACTCGGCCGCATCCGTCGCAGACGAACTTCATGGCCGACAGTTTGCTTTTACACATATGGGCGTGATCGACTTCAGGCGTGCCGCAAAAAGAGCAATTCTGTTTGTCGCCGCAGGGACTGCACAGATGCCCGGGTTCCTTGGCCACCGCACCGCAGGATTTACAGGTATAAGCCATATTCGCTCTCCTCTCAGGGGTGCCGTCCACACGGCACAGGGAATAATTGAAGCAGACCGGCCCTCAGACCGGCCTGTGATAATTCGTCGTTAGCGACGATTCTATGATTAAACTCATAATAATGGCCCTATGATTGTCAATCGCCCCGAGGCGACCGACAAGCCCCCAGGTTGCCCCAGAGCCGGCGGTTTTGGCCGTGTTCGATCTGCCGGGTATTCTCCGGTGCTGGAACGGTCGGGTCGGCCGTTTGGATGTGTCTTATGACCAGAGCAGGCCGGATAAGGCCCGGTGGACTGAAGGATTGATTATTCTTGAGCATTCGTATACGTTTGAGCCTGGTGGAAATGGATTCAAATCGGCTGGGTCGACCGGGCAAGGCGGCTTCGGGTCGGTTTCCTAATCGTTAGGATATGACGGAGACAAGCACGCAATGAAAATCGAAACCTTCGAGGAACAAGGGGTATTCTGCTTCAGGATTGATGGGCGTCTGGATGCCGTAACGGCCGAGGCGGCCGAACAGCAAATCATGGATCAGGTCCGCGGCGGGCAGGGCCCCTTCCTTTTCGACATCGCCGGAATGGAGTATATCAGCAGCGCCGGTTTACGCGTGCTTCTGGCCACGGCCAAGGAAATCAAACGCAACGAGGGCAGTTTCGCCCTCTGCGCCCCCAACACCAACGTCCGCAATATTTTCGAAATCAGCGGCTTCGCTTCTTTTTTCCCGATTACCGACACCCTGGAAGAGGGCCTGAAACAACTATCCGGATGAAGCCGGGTATGGCTTATCCGGATAATTTTTGGGCCGCCCCTCGGCCGCAAGCTATTCCGCGATTTTTTTCTGGCGGTTTTGCCACCATGCGTTGCGGATGGCCACGTAGGGGTCCAGGGCCATTCCCTTGAGTTTGTCGTACTCCCCGATTTGAAAAGAGGTCGCGTTAAACCGTTCGTAGGCGCGGATGGCAATCTTCGGGGCGGTGGTTCGGTGAGGTTTGCCATCGATCCACGAGATCGGGTTGAGAAAGCCGTCGACGGCGAAACCGATCGTATCTCTCAGGGAAGAAGGTCCGATAAAGGGCCAGGTCAGGAAGAAGCCATCGTTCAACCCCCAGTATCCCAGCGTTTGACCGAAATCTTCTTCCTTGGGCGGCCCGTAGTCCTCTAAAGCGGGGTCGCCGAAACCCAGAACCCCTGCGGTCGTGTTGATCAGAAAGCGGGCCGTTTCATTGCCGGCATCATCCCACTTGCCCTGCAGCATACAATTGACCAGGCGGACAGGTGTGGTCACGTTTGAGAAGAAATTGCGTACGCCCTTGCGCGCCGGTTTCGGAACGACAAATGCGTAGCCTTCCGCCAGGGGCTCCCAGAGATAACGGTAAAATATATCGTTGAACTTAAACCACTGCCAATTCCAGGCGATCAGGGGATCCGGAATCTCCTCGGCCACATCTTCCTCGTCGTCCCATTCGTCTGCCCATTCGTCCGCAAATTCATCTTCGGCGGATCCATTGTCATTCTGCGCCCAGATAATGGGCTCACGCCTCCGATAGCGCTGGCTGTCAGGAACCACATAACTGTGGCGTGGGGGTTCCGCCCCCCAGGTTTCAAACTGCTCGTCGTCCGTGGCTCGCTGGGATTTGGCAAAAAGATTGCTGAAATCAGGGCGGCTGTCGGCCCTCACCTCCGTCGTGCCCGCCAGCCAGACGATGCCGCCGAGAAGGAACAGTATTCCGGCCCTTCGCATGTGAGCTTCTCCTGTTTGAATGATGGGTTGCCGCTGGCAGTTGCGGCGCGGTAGCATCCCGCCCTCACGGCCGGCGGTCGATTCCCAGATTTTTTCGGGCGCCGGGCCTCCTCCGCTTATTTGTCGACATCGCCAAAGGCGTACTTGCTGATCAGTTCGCCCAGATCGACCGGTGATTCGGTTTCGATGATCGTATCACCGTCCGCCAGCAGATCACCGCCGCCGCCCGGATCGATATTGATGTACTTATCGCCGATCAAGCCGGCGGTCTTGATCGAGGCGATGGCGTCGTCGTAGACTTCAACCTGTTTGTCGACCTTCAGGGTCACAATGGCCTGCAGCTTGTCCTGGTCCATTCGAAAAGCGGCCACCCGACCGATTTCCATCCCCAGCATTTCGACGGCATTGCCCACCCGCAGGCCGGAAACCGTGCTGAACGGCGCATAGAACGTATTCGTATTGTCGCCCACCAGGTTAACGTTGCCGAGTCTCACGGCCATGAAACTGATGGCTGCCAGGCCCAGAACCACGAAGATGCCGACGATGGTTTCATTGGCGTATTTTTTCATTCTTTGACCTTTCTGACAAGCAAGGCGCTTGGCATGGGGTTACAATAAAAACGACGTGACAATATAATCGGCCACCAGAATGGACACGCAGGACAGGACCACGGCCGAGGTGGTCGCAAGGCTGACACTGCGTGCTCCGTAGCTGTCTGTGCGCATGTGTGTGAAATAGCCCTGGTAGCAGCAGATCGTGGAGACGATCACCGCGAAGACCAGGGCCTTGATGAATCCCCCGTTGACATCCTCGATGCCCACACTGCTGATGACGCGGTAGAAATACGATCCGGAATTGACCCCCATGATCACGCATCCGCTGACATAGCCGCCCAGGATGCCGATCAGGTCGAAGAGGGCTGTTAAAATCGGGAAGCTGATAATCGAGGCGGCCACCTTGGGGCTGATCAGGTAGCCCACCGGATCGATCCGCATGGTGTAGAGGGCGTCGATCTGCTCCGAGTTGCGCTGGATGCCGATTTCGGCGGTCATGGACGATCCGGCCCGGGCCGTAATCATGATGGCGGTCAGCACCGGCCCCAGTTCGCGGATCAGCGACAGGGCCACCGCCGAGCCCAGAACACCAACCGAGCCATATTTGACCAGCGTGTAATAGAGTTGAAGGCCCATGACCATCCCGGTGAAAAATCCCACCAGGGCGACGATATTGACGGTTTTAACGCCGATCATATTGATTTGCTGGATGATGGCCACCGGCTGTTTGCGTCCGAAAATGAGCGCAAAGGCCTTGATCAGAAAAATCATGGAGGCGCCCAGGTTGTTGACCGCGCGCATGACCCGCTCCCCAACGGGGTTGAAGATCCGGCTTAGCACGTTCGGGGGGGGCGGCCCCGCCATGCCTTGATCTTGCGTGATTGATTGGGCCATAAACTATTTCCTTTCCATCCTTCCACGGCGGCCTGGCAGGCAGACCGCCGGTAACGGGCTTAGGCCATCGCCTGCTGGCGCTGGAACCAGATCCGCAAGATGTTTTTATCGTTTTTGCGCTGGTACTCCATCATATCCCGCATTTTGCGGACCACATTAATACCCAGCCCCCCCACACCCCGCTCCATCAACGGCTGTTGGGTGTCGGCCTTTTGGACCGTGAGTGGATTGAAGGGGATCCCGTCATCGATGAACTTCATCGCAATCATGTTTTCATCGACTTCGACCTTGAACTCGACCTCATGCGGCGTGTCGTCATCGTAGGCATAGGAGACGATATTGACCAGAAT
>JASFTA010000305.1:0-3941 GCA_050114115.1 Desulfobacterales bacterium
ATTTTAATGTATGGTTTTTCCTTCACATTCTCTTGCAAAATGGTAGAATTGGCCCCGGGCGTCATCATCGTGATCCGATCTGCCTAAAAATGACCCCTGCGACCTGGTTTCCATTTCCATCGAGAAGGGTCATCCGCCAGCCTTTGCTGGATATGGATAAGTAGCCCCGTGTCACGGTCCGGCATTCACCCGGCGCCGGTCAAATGTCATCCGCTGCGGCATGGACATTGTCATTCTCGTTCAGCAACGACCAGCCCTTGATTCCGATACCCTGGGTGGTGCGGTCCGCCCTTATATGGTTTAGGTCCTTTAGCTTGCAAATCCCGAAGAATGCGGCATCGTTGAAATATACCGCCCGCAATAAAGAGACTTGAACGCGCATGTCCATTCGCCCCGCCAAACCCAGTGACGCCCATGCCATGGCCCGAATCTATGTGGAAACCTGGCAGGCCACCTACCGGGGCATCCTGCCGGACGCCTACCTGGATGCCATGACGATTGGCGACAGCGAAAAAGCACTGTCGCGCGAGATGGGTGGCGCCGGCGTCATCACCCTGGTGGCCGAATCGGAACCGGGTCATGTGGTGGGACTGATCACCGGCGGTATTGATCGCCGGCGGGACCGTATCTACGGAGGGGAGATCTTCAGCCTCTATGTGGGGCAAGCATACCAGCGGCGCGGTATCGGGAAGGCCCTGGTCACGCACCTGGTCGATCGCATGAACCGGCTGGGCATCTTCGCGGCCAAGGTCCAGGTGCTCCAGGCCAACCCCTGCCGGCGTTTCTATGAAAAACTCAACGGGGTGCTGCTGGCCTGCGGCCGCATCCGCTTTGCCGGTACGGAGCTGGCCGCCTGCACCTACGGGTGGATCGACACCGATCTGATCGGCGCACGCATCTGATCCCCGCTCCCCCACTGCGGCGTGGATTATCGCCCGAACATGTCACGGACCGGATTAAAAATGCAAGCATCCGGCGTGGTTGCGCCGTTTGCGTTCCGCTCGAGCGTGCTTCAGCGGACAGTGACGCTGCGGTCAAGTGAGCCCACGTCTACTGTAGACCTGGGCACCAGGAGCATCCGCAATACGACATAGGTGGCGACGGCCGCCGTGTAGTGTTTCAGGGTGTGACCGCTGACCGAATGGCCAAGGAGATCGAAGACCTCACCGTCGAAATGCTCAAAGACCTTGGAGAGGGCATACCAGCCCACCACCCAGAGGATGTAGCGCCCTGCGGTGTAGCGGTGCTCCGGAAACAGCCATACGACAAGGGGCATTGCGACCATCGGATAGAACTGCACCAGGCCGTAGAAGCGCAGATCGCCGCGCCCCATCGATTCGGTCCAGTGCCAGTAGATGAGGCTCAGGAACCCCAGTACCACCAATACCGGCAGCAGCCAGGTGTTGCCGGCCTGGTTATCGATACGGTCGGCAACGATCGCTGAGACAAAGGCCATGAAGGCGATCGACATGGGCAGCCGGTCCCAGAGCAAGCGCTCGTTGGTCGGCGCCAGATGATAGTAGGCCGAGCCCAGGCTGACCAGGCCCACGCCGACAAAGAAAACGATATAGGGCCGGGCGTCAAGCCGTTGGGTGAAGATCGTCCGACCGCGGGCGCCCGCCAGGGTTAAAACGCCCAGAACGCCGACGATGGCAAATCCCACGTTCGAAAAGACGTCGTTGAAATTGGGAATCCCCAGGATCGTGCGGGTATCCGCAAAAAGATGGTAAGCCGGGTCCTGGGGGATCGGGTCCAGGAACAGAAGACCGACGAGGCCGGCCACCGCCAGGCCGATCAGGATGGAAACGCGCTGTGCAAATGAAAGCGCCATGATCGTCCTTAATTCTGAATTCTAACGCATTATTCGTTGACGGCATCGTAAAAAAGTCGCGTTTGCCCGGGGCTTGTCATTGCGGGGCAAACCAGAACACCGTAACTCCAGCATGTTCTGGATGCCGGATCAAGTCCGGCATGACGAAAATAACTCTTTTTACGAGTTCGTCTTCGTTCAACGAACGATAATCACGATAAGCGCGTTTAAAACCCCATCCAACGCCCAACGGCGGCGAGTTCAACCTTCGCGGTTGAAGGCCACCCCCAGGGCGGCCGGGCTGGCGCCCCGGCGCCGGCGGCCGCCGGCGTTAACCAGAACCATCACCGCAATGGTCAGCACGTAGGGCAGCATGCGCAAGATATAGGCCGGGATCACCTCGACCCCGATGGCCTGGAAATAAAACTGCAGGGCCGTCAGCCCACCGAAGAGAAAGGCCCCGATGACGGCCTTGAGCGGGTTCCAGCCGGCGAAGATCACCATAGCGATGGCCACCCACCCCTGCCCCCCGGTCATGGACTCCTTCCAGCCGGGGGTGTAGGCCAGGGACAGATAGGCCCCGGCCAGGCCGGCCCCGAGCCCGCCGGCGAAGGTGCACAGGTAGCGCAGGCGGAAGACGTTGATGCCGGCGGCGTCGACGGCGGCGGCATCTTCGCCGGCCGCCCGTATCTTGAGGCCCACTTTCGTACGGTGGAGCAGCACCCAGCAAAGCGGCACCAGTATATAGGCCAGGTAGGCCAGGACCGACTGGCGAAAGAAGACGTCACCGATCAGGGGGATCTCCGCCAGGCCGGGGATGGGGACGGCCGCCAGGCGCACCCCGGGACGGGTGCCGATCAGGGGGCGGCCCAGAAAGCTGGTAAGGCCCAGGCCCAGAATGGTCAGGGCCAGTCCGGAGAGGACCTGGTTGACCCGCAAACTGATGCTGAAAAACCCGTGCACCAGGGCCAGCAGTCCGCCGGCCAGGGCCGCCGACGCGACCGCCGCCACGGGATGGCCGGTGGCCACCCCCACCGCCGCGCCGGCCAGCGCGCCGGTGAGCATCATGCCTTCGACCCCCAGGTTCAGCACCCCGCTGCGCTCGGCAATGATCTCGCCCAGGGTCGCCAGGAGAACCGCGATCGAGGATTTGACGGCAATCTGCCCGATGAAGGCCAGTTCTTCGATCATGAGGGCATCGATTCTCCTTGGCGCGCCAGGGGTTGGGCGGGTGGATGGCGCACCAGACGATAGCGGGCCAGGGCCTCGCTCAGAAGCAGGCCGAAAAGCAACACAGCCTCCAGCACCATACTGATGGACGACGGTAGGTGCAGGCTGGACTGGAGCTGCTCCCCGCCGACGATCAGGGCCCCCAGCAGAAGGGCCGTAAACGGCACGGCCAGGGGGTTCAGGCGCGCCAGCCAGGCCACGATGATGCCGTCGTAGCCATAGCCCACGGCCAGTCCCTGCTGCAGCCGGAAGTGAATGCCGCTCACCTCGGCCATCCCGGCCAGGCCGGCCAGGGCCCCGCTCATGAGCATGACCCCGATCAAATGGCGGCGGAAACGGAAGCCGGCGTAGCGCGCCGCCCGCGGGTTGTGTCCGATCACGCGGACCCGATAGCCCCAGGGGGTCCGGCGCAGCGCCCCGAAGAGCAGCAGGGCCAGGACCAGGGCCAGCAGGAGCCCCAGGTGCACGCGGGTCCCGCCCCAATGGGGCATGCGGGCCAGGTCGTGAATCTGGGCCGTCCCCGGAAACCCGAAGCCTTCCGGGTTGCGCCAGGGGCCAAAGTAGAGGTGCTCCATAAAAATGATGGCAATATAGTTGAGCAACAGCGAGGAGAGAATCTCGTTGACCGCCAGATAGGCCTTGAGCAGGGCGGGAATCAGGGCCCACAACGCGCCGCCGGCCGCGCCGGCAAGGATCACGGCCGGAAGCACCAGGGCCTCGGGCAGGTGGGGGGCGGCGAACAACCCCACAGCGGCGGCGGCGATGCCGCCCCAGACCAGCTGACCTTCGCAGCCGATGTTCCACAGCAGCATGGTGGCGGCCAGGGCCACGGCCAGCCCGGTCAGCATCAGGGGGATGGCCCGCACGAGAACTTCGGAGAAATGGTAAAGCGATCCCACCG
>JASFTA010000306.1:0-3939 GCA_050114115.1 Desulfobacterales bacterium
GGCGACTACGCCCAGCGCGAGATCTATCGACGTCTGCCGGCCGGTACCCCGCTGACCAGGGAAAACCTGGCGAACAACTTAGCGGTCGACGCCCTCGGTCCCCACCACCTCATACCGGGGACCATCCGCTTGAAGATTCGCTGCCGTCATGCGGAATTACACCGGGCCCTCAAACGCTATGAAACCCGCGTGCAGGCAATTCTGACCGATCTCAACCGGCGGGTCACGCCGCGCTTTCTCTTCTCGGATTGCCGGTTCGAGATTGAGCCCGAGGGCTACGACCCCGTAGATCTCAAGTTCACGGTGGATTCCTCGGCCGCCCTGCAGCTATTCACGGGCAACCGTCTGTATGACGATCGGCGTGCCTTCCTGCGCGAACTCCTGCAGAATGCGGTCGACGCCTGCCATCTGCGCTGGTTGATGGAAAGCGACTACCGCCCGGCCATCACCATCCGTTTCCAGGACGACATCCGCATCGTCTCCGTTGCCGACAACGGCATCGGGATGGACCGCCAGTGGATCGAAAAATATTTCCTGCAGATCGGCATTTCCTTCTATCAGTCGGGCCGCATCCGTCGGATCGATCGCGACCGGGGGATTGGCGTGAGCTTTATCAGCCAGTTCGGGATCGGGTTTCTTTCCAGTTTTCTGGTGGCGGAGAAGATCATCATCCGCACCCGCAAGGCCGGGTCCGCAGGTCTCATGATCACCATTCACGATCTCAAGGAGTATTTCGATGTGCGGCCGCTGGATGGGGATCACCCGGTGGGCACCGAGGTCACCCTGCATCTGCGGCCATCACGCGCTCAGTACTGCCGCAGCCTGGAATATATCGGTTATCTCAAGACCAATATTCGCTTTCTCAAGGTGCCGGTGCGCTTGGTGGACGAAGACGGACGGACAACCTCGATTGGCATGGAGCAGCTGGCCTACCCGGGAGACGGACATCGCGGCACCGCCTTTGTGGCTTCGCTGGAGCTGCCCGCATCGGAGGGTTACCTGCTGCTCCAGGCCAAAAAACAGACCAGCTATATCCAGGGGCTCGAACCGGCGCATGGCGGCGTTTCCATCTTCCAGGACGGTATTTTCGTCACCCAGATGGACACACTACTGCCGGAAGGCGCGCGCCAGCACGTCATCGGGCGCATCAACCTGGAAGGGGCCGACAAATGCGAACTGAGCATGGATCGTAACCGCATTTTCTGGTCGGAGGCGCATTTGGGCCGGATCAAACAGGCCGTGCGGCTGGCGCTGGCGGATGTGACCAACCGCTTCATGGCGGCCGTTCAGGCCCAGGATGCGCCCGAGGCCACCCGCACGATGATCATCAACCAACTGGCGGTGTTTTTCGACTTCAACGAGGTCGACGATGCGCTGCATGCCGTTTTGTGCCCGCCTATCAGGGATCGGGTCGATAAGCGCTTCCGGGATTTCGTGCGCATCAATTTCGCGCATGCCATCAAAACCGTGACCAAGCCGGCTGCCGACGGTTACAGTGAGAAATGGCAGCAGGTCATCCTGGACGGCTTCCGCAAGCGGGGGCGGGGGTGATGTGGTGAGGGAACGCAATGAAACCGTGCGGCACTCTCACGCCGCCCCTCTATTTCGCCGTCGATTCGCTTGAAAAGGGAAGCTTTCAGGTTCCAGGTGTCGGGTTTCAGGGTTAAAGGTTCCGGGCTCAGAGCTTCAGGCGGAGAGAAGGCGATAAACCCAGAACGGGGATTTAGAACGGACAACCCTATATCAAAAATCTCAAGTCCACGAGGCAGACAATCGGTGCTATTTTCGAAATACGCCTAACAGATTCATGCGAAGCAATATCTCAGACGGTTCTGAAAGCGGTTCAAGCGCAAGGCTTGCGAGGCTTGAAAAGTTGATTGTGCTTAGGTTGTGCCCATCCAGAAATGGTAGATTTTGGTTCAGGCCAAGGCCGCAGCATTTTTGAAACCGCAGGCGTAGCCCAGCTACGTCGAGGATTTCAAAGGGGCGAGAACGCCGGCATGGGGGCGAAAGATGCCTTTTATGGATGGGCACGCGGTACGCCGCAGTGACGAGAGCCGAAGCGTAACACCGCTATCGGACCGCTTACCGAACCGTCTTCTAACGCCTGAGGATGCGGATCCACCGCCACACATTCAAAAGTCCCACCAGCGCATTGGCCACATAGGTGAGCGCACAGGCCAGCAGAATACGGCGGGCCGCCGGTATGTCTTCGGGCGGAATGTAGTTGCCGTTGACCAGCAGGGGCAGGGCACGTTTGAAGCTGGCATTGAACTCGGTCGGCAGCGTCAGCAGGTGGACCACGATCGGGATGCACAGGGTCGCAAGCCCCCCCAGGAACATGAGGGCGCCGGCGGCGGGCACGCGGGTCACCAGGGCCAACACCGGCACCACCATCATGATCACCGCGCCGATACGCTCCATGCGTGCTGCGGTGGCGACCATGCGGGTGCGGGCGGCCAGCGGCGGGTAGTGCTCGTGATCCTGCAGGGCATGGCCGACCTCGTGGGCAGCCACCACAACGGCGGTCAGTGTCTTGCGGCCGCAGGTCGCCTTGGACAGGCCTACGATCTTCTTCTGGGGGTCATAGTGATCCCCCAGCGGCGTCGTCTCCACGCCGACCACCTCCAGTTGGGTCTCCTTCAGGATGAGCCTTGCAAGATCAAACCCGTTGCCCGAAAAGTATTCTTCACGGTTGTAGCGATTAAGAACGTAGCGGGCCCACAGATGCGGTCCGTAAAGGACCACAATGAGGAAGATGATGAGGACGGCGATCATAAATGCACTAACGCGGCAACAGCCGGATGATGCCCGGCAGGGCGACCTGGGCGCCGGCCAGCAGGCAGACGAAAAGGACAATGGCGCCCCCTTCGCCGGCCAGGGCCCGTTCGATTACCGCACCGGCGGCCACGAGGGCTGCGCCGCCGGCGATAAACTTAAGGGCCGGCATGCTTCGCTTGATAATGGCGGTGGCGGCCGTGGCCATCAGCACCACCGCCCGGTTGACGACAACCACATTGGAACTGTATATCATCGCATACCTGATCTCGAGGGCCCGCTCGGAGATGATCGGATCGACCTCGATTTAAACGGTTTCAGGTTTCAGGGTCCAAAGGTTCTGGGCTCGGAGGGTCAGCGTCAAAATGGATTCAAATCCAATCAACCTGGTACCCAGAACTTAGAACGGGGAGCCTTGGCAATGGTTTCAGGATTCGCATTTACTGACACCGACACCCGAACAGGCCTAAACATCGGTTCCTAAGAGGCCTGCGTGTGGCCGGATTTCGCACATCCGGCCGTCAAGGGCAAGCCCTAATGGCTGCCGATTATGCCATCGGCCGGTCGCAGCCGGAGATTTACCCCAGCGCTTTAACGACTTCCAGCGTCTCCTCCGGTTCGGGCCGGACCGTGTAGTCGGCGTTGATGGCCGTGTGGCGTACGACCCCATTTGGGTCAATCACCAGGCGAGCCGGCATGGGCAGGCTCCAGCTCTCATCGCCATTGTGTTTGGGAAGATCGATGCCGAACTGCTGATATAAGGCCTGGAGGTCTTCCGGCATTTGGTAGCGCAGGCCGTAACGCGCAGCGGTATCATTTCCGGGATCACTCAGAATATCGCAGGGCAGCTTGTATTTTTTCCGGACCAAACGGTTGTACTCGACCAACTGCGGTGAAATCAGGACCAGCGTGGCCCCGGCTTCCGCAAACCGGCCCGCGGCTTCCCCCAGAGCTTCCAGCTCCAGATTGCAGAACGCTCACCAGCGGCCCCGATAAAACGAGAGCACCAGGGGGCCCCGGTCCTGCAAAGCCGCCAGGGCGACGTCGGCGCCCTCCGTATTGGCGAGCTTAAAATCGGGTGCCGGCGCTCCGACTTGAACGGCCCGGTCCAGAATACCCGAATGCTGCAGGTCTTCGGTGGCGCGTTGTATTACCGCCAGC
>JASFTA010000307.1:0-3938 GCA_050114115.1 Desulfobacterales bacterium
TCGCGGTCCTCTTCAAACAGCAGGAACTGGTAGGGCTGGCCAATCAAGTCGGCGATGCGATAGCCGAAAACGGTTTCAGCGGCCTTGTTGACAAAAGTGAAGTGGCCTCTGGCATCCAAGGTGTAGATTAGATCGGGAGATTTTTGGACCATAAAACGATAACGATATTCCGAAAGGCGCAGCCGCTGCTGAATGCGTCGGTTTTCTTTTTTAAGCCGTTGGCGGTCCAGGGCATTGTGAACGGTTTTTTCCAATTCGTCCGGGTTGAACGGCTTTTTCAGATAATCGTAGGCACCGCGTTTGAGCGCCCGTACAGCCGTGTCGACGTTTGCATCACCGGTCATCATGATAATGGCCGCATCGGGTATTTGATTCAAAATCGCATCCATCAATTGGAAGCCATTCAGGTCTGGAATGCCGATGTCCAGAAGGTACAAATCGTAGGGCTTATTGGCAAAGAGGTCTAAAGCCTCGGTCCCCGAAGTCGTGAACTCAGCTTCAAAGCCGCGTTGGTTGAGGAGCGACCTGAGGCTGTGGCACATGCGATACTCATCATCCACGATGTAGATCGCAGGGCGGTCATCCATGTTGACCTCCAGAAATGCGATGGTTGCCGGTATCCTTTATCGGGAAGAGAATGATGACGGTCGTCCCCTTGCCCCGTTGATTCTGGAAAAAAACCGTCCCGCCATGCTGTTCGATGATATCCTTGACAATCGCCAATCCCAAGCCGCCGCTGGCCATGCTCTTCGAGCTGACCCCCGGTTTAAAAATACACTTTTGAGCGGCACTGGTCAAACCAGGCCCGCTATCGCGGATGGTCACGATGATCTGCCGGCGACGGCGCTTGTCGGCCAATCGGCGAAAAACCGTCTGAACGCGGATACGGCCCCCTTGCGGCATGGCTTCGACCGCGTTTTTGAACAAATTCAAAAAGACCTGAATCAGCGCGTTGGCGTCGCCGTGAAGCGGCGGCAGATCGGAGGCCAGATTGTAATGGATTTTAACACCCGCCGGTTGAAATACCGAAGGATCCAGGAGGCGATGCAGATCGATTAAAATCCGGTTGAGATCGACCTGTTCGATAACATGCAGGGATGGTGAACTGCCGGCCTCTTGTCCCAGGCGCTCGATTAGGCGGGCAACGCGATCGATTTCATCCTGGATAAGGTTGAGCGCCGCGTGGTTCGGTTGACCGGAGGTGTCCTCGCCACCGATGGTGCCCAAATAATTTTTAATGATACCCAGCGGATTGTTGACTTCGTGAATGACTTTGCGAACGGATTCCTTCAAGACCGAATGGCCTCTGGGGGGGCTCGTAATCGCAGGTTCCGGCAGGCGACCGTCCAGGAAAACGGCCGCATGGTCTGCAAATTCCTGCAGACGGTCGATATGGGCCGCCAGACGGGGGATTTGCACTTCGCGGATACCACCGGCAATGAGGCCAAGATATCGGCCACCGCGCTGCAGGGGGACACAAATCATGCCGTCACGGCCCAACGCGACAATAAGTTGCTGATCCGCAATGGAAAGGCTGCGTTCGGTGAAATAGCCAAAGGAATCGAGGATACGGTTGTTGATCAGGGCGAAGGAAGGCAGATTACGGCCTTCACTGAGGGGGATGACCAAGCCCTCCGCGCTAGACCCAATAAGCCCGCTGTTGGCAGCGCAGACCACCAAGCGTTGTCGATTGTTGTCGAATTGAAAATAAAGGGCTTCATGAACGTCAAAGAGAATATGGAGGCCGAGCAGAAAGAAGCGGTAGGCAATCTCTGGTTCGCGCGCTTTGATGAGGCGGTTCAAAAGCCCGGGGACCAAGGACATCTCTTCAACTTCACTGAGCATCGTGCGTACGGGGTAAAATTTTTCAAGTCGATTGAAGACATGATGATGGGTAAAGTCGGACGGCATCAGACCTAATAACTGGCAGGCGGATTTAAAATGTTGTGCGGCCCGTTGGTGTATGGCCGCAAGTTCGGCGGCATTCAGCTGGGGTGACAGGAGGGCCGCCAGCGCTTCCATTTGATCGGGCTTTGCGTCTCGACGCGCCATCGCCTTCGCCGCGTAAACGATGCGCACCAGTGGCAGGCTGTTGGCGATCTCCGCCATGGATCGCTGCTGAAAGCGCACCGCATCCGTAAAAAAAGATGGCAGATTCAATTCGTCCAGGAAATGGGCCCCGATTTCGCAGTATGGCGCACTGAGATGACGCTGTTCCATTTTCCGAATATGGGACGGATGAATCCCGCGATCAAAATAGAAGCCATAAGTTTTAGGGAAGTTGGCCCACATTAGTAGCTTGCCGATATCGTGAAGCAACCCGGCTAGAAAGGCTTCCTGCGGGTAGGCGTAGGCCATCCCCAGCGCAATTTCGCGGGAGAGGGCGGCACAATGGTGGGCATGCTGCCAAAAGTGATTGAATCGGAGCTGATATTGGCCCTCCTCGGGGTGGGCGGCCTGGAGCATGGCGGCACATACCGCCATATGCCGAATGGTGGCCAAATCGCTTGCTGCCAGAATTGCTTCAAGGTCGCGTGGATTCAGGAGCTCACAAGTCTCGGCGGCCCTAAGCCGGAAGATGCGGATACAAAAGGCCGGATCCAATTGGACAACCTGAGCCAATTGCCGGGGCGTTGAACTTTTTTTCTTAGTTATTTCGATAATTTTTAAGAGGTAGTGGGGGAGACTGGGAAGAGGGGCGGACGTATTGATATGACTGAAGATGTGAGGTCGATCCGTCAATCGATTTCGCTAAACGTCTATGGTTGTCACAGAATCCAGGATGTGCCCGAAGGCCGCCAAACGCTTTATCATCCCGATGTCTATTATTTTTAATCGATAATCGGTCGACAGTCAAAGGAGAATTAACCGAGCCGCCTGCGAGGGTCGCCGCTGAATACCCACCGACAGAAGAGGCCGAGCATCGTATCATCTACGATCAAGATTGCGGTACTGGATGGCTTCGGCGATGTGGCCGGTTTCGATTCGCCGTCGTCCGGCCAGATCGGCTATCGTGCGGGCAATTTTGAGAACGCGGTTGTAGGCCCGGGCGCTGAGCCCCAGTTTCTCAATGGCGGTTTCAAGCAGGACCATCGATTCGCGGTCGATCGTGCAGTGGGTTTTGATCTGCCGGCTGTTCATCTGAGCGTTGCTGTGAATGCGTGTGCGTTTGAGCCGTTCGTATTGAAGGCCGCGTGCGGCGGTCACCCGACGCCGAATCTGGGTCGAATCTTCCCCGGGTGTCGCCGTGGTCAGATCACGAAAAGGAACGGCCGGTACTTCCACGTGGATATCGATGCGGTCCATCAACGGTCCGGAAACCTTGGAACGGTAGCGGTGGACTTGCCGCACATCACAACGGCAGGCGTGGGTGGCATCTCCTAAGTAGCCGCAGGGGCAGGGGTTCATCGCCGCGACCAGCATGAAGGCGGCCGGATAGGCAAGGGTCGAAGCCGCTCGCGCGATCGTGACACTGCGATCCTCTAACGGTTGACGCAAGACCTCCAGGACATGTTTTTTAAATTCCGGCAATTCGTCCAGGAACAAAACCCCGTTGTGGGCCATACTCACTTCGCCGGGCCGGGGAATATGTCCGCCGCCGATGAGACCGGCATCGGAGATGGTGTGATGGGGTGCGCGAAAGGGTCGCTTAACAACCAGGGCCTGGTTTTGGTTAAGGCGCCCGACGACGCTGTAGATTTTGGTGGTTTCGATGGCTTCGGCAAAACTCAGTGAGGGCAGGATGGACGGTAAGCGGCGCGCCAGCATCGTTTTTCCGGACCCGGGTGGTCCGATCATTAAAACATTGTGGCCACCGGCGGCCGCCACCTCAAGTGCGCGTTTGGCATGCTCCTGGCCGACCACATCGTTGAAATTCTCGGCGCTTGGGTGGTTGTCTTGGAATAAAGAATCCATATCGGCATGAATGGCTTCCATCA